>CAYSBA010000145.1:0-4580 GCA_964429075.1 uncultured bacterium | reverse complement strand
TTCAAAAGGGCATATGATATGGCATATGTACAAAAGGGCCTACTTGCATCAGCTATAGAGCTTGTAAAAAAGGGAGGCATTATTCTATATTCTGTCTGTTCTTTTATAAAGGATGAGACTGATAGGGTGCTTGAGTGTTTTAAAAAGGATGTCGATATATTATCGATACAATATTTTGAAAAATTATCCGAAATGGGACATCTGATAAAGACAGATTGTGGATATCTTACCAGACCAAGCGAGGAGAATTCAATATATGATATCCTATTTTTTTCAGTTATGAAAAGGAGGTAACAATGGTAAAGTTGACTCCATCAATACTTGATGCTGATTTTCTTGGTCTAAAGGAGATACTTATCGAGATAGAAAAGGAAGGTATTGACTGGCTACACCTTGATGTTATGGATGGACATTTTGTGCCAAACTTGACCTTTGGTCCACCGGTTGTGAGATCTTTGAGAAAAAATTTTACCGGTATCCTGGATGCTCACTTGATGGTGGATACACCAGAAAGATTTATTGATGGCTTTGTAAAGGCCGGTGTTGATTATATAACGATTCATCTGGAAGCAGACAGACACATTCATCGTTCCCTTTCAGATATAAAAAGAAAGGGTCTAAAAGCGGGTGTGGCAATCAATCCCGGAACACCTGTGATTATGGTAGAACCACTGCTTGAGATTGTTGATCTTGTCCTTATCATGAGTGTAAACCCGGGTCTTGGAGGCCAGTCTATAATAGAAGGATGTCTTGAAAAGATAGATTATTTAAAGGAGAAAAAAAGGGGTGGGGATTTATCCTTTCAAATCCAGATAGATGGAGGTATAAAGCTTGATAATATAGACAGGGTCATCGATACTGGAGTTGATCTTGTGGTTGTTGGGTCTGCCATTTTTAAACAAAAAGATCCAAAAGGAGCAATCCGTGCATTTAAGAAAAGATTGAAATAGATTCATTTAACTACAAAAGTGTTAACATAAAAGGAGAATGAATTTTATTTTTAAAAGATATCGTTTGATTACCATTGTTACTACAATCTTGGCAATTATAGGAACTCTTTTATCTGCAAGGCTAAAGATCAAGAGCAGCTTTTCTGATCTTCTGCCCGAAAAGGAACGAGTTGTTAAAGATCTCAAAAAAATTGATCACTTACTTGGTGGAATTGGTTTTTTAATAGTAACTATAGAGGGTAAAGATGAAAGACTTATTAAAGATACGATGATAAGGCTTGCTAAAAGTTTCAGAAAAGAGAAAGATCTTGTTAGATTTGTTAGATATAGATCGGGCAGAGACTTTGTAGAGAGATATGGTGGTTACTATTTATCACTGCAGGAGTTAAATAAGATATATGATCTTTTAATCCGCTGGAAAGAGAAGGAGATTGCAAAGAGGGTACCGGGCTACTTTGATCTTGAGGAGGAAAGATCTCAGGATCCTGAAAAAGAGTTGTTGAAGATTCTGCGAAACAAAAAAACAGGTTCCTTAATGGAAGACGATCTTTTGTATGATAAAAAGACAAAAATGGGGATAGTGCTTATTAAGCCTGTCAGGTCTTCTGTCGACCTTAACTTTTCCAAAAGACTCCTCGATACATCAAAGAGAATAATTCAATCCGTTAAGAGAAATGGACTGAGAATAACCCTTACAGGCCGATATGTAACAGGACGCGAAGAGATAGGACTGATAAAGAAGGACCTCGCCAAGACTTCCATTGTCGCCATTACCCTTATCTCAATACTTTTGATGATTTTTTTTAACAGACCAGGCAGGGTACTTATAATGTCGATGGCCCTTTTGTTTGGAATAGCTATTAATTTTGGTATCGTCTATCTTACATTGAATTATCTGAATGTAATTACAGTTATACTTGTTGCAATACTAATGGGTCTTGGTATTGATCATGGTATACATTTTCTTTATAGATATCAACAACTCAGGAATCAGGGTCTTTCGCTCAATAGCGCCCTATCAGATACACTGCATAGAACTGGGAAGAGTATTTTTACCTCAGCACTCACTACTGCGATTGCCTTCTACTCAATAACCTTTACAGAGTTTAAGGGTATATCACAGTTTGGATTTATTGCAGGCACCGGGATGATTATTACCATGTGTGCAATGCTAATCTTTCTGCCGGCCTTTCTGATCTTTCTTGAGAAAGACCTTAAGATACCCTTTAATCTAAATCTGAAAGAGCCCACAATCCCTGAGGGGAGATTCCCGATGACAGCTATTATCATAACTCTATCTTTTCTTGTTACTGTATATGCATCCACCCTTCTACCGGATATATCCGGTAGAAGGGTGGATGCATATACAGTAACAAGAAAAGATAGAGTTATGATAATAGCTGTCATCGGGAATCTCCCCTCAGGGATTGTGGGCTCTTTCAGATTTAGATTAAAGGGTATCTTAAGGTCTTTCTCAAGAAAGATCAGAAAGGCCGGCAGAAAGATTAGCATTGCACACATGGTAATAATCATCCCGGTGCCTGCAATAAATCCAAACTGTGATATACCCTTAAACTCTGTAAAGGTTATTGAGTAGAAGGCAATCGCAGTAGTGAGTGCTGAGGTAAAAATACTCTTCCCAGTTCTATGCAGTGTATCTGATAGGGCGCTATTGAGCGAAAGACCCTGATTCCTGAGTTGTTGATATCTATAAAGAAAATGTATACCATGATCAATACCAAGACCCATTAGTATTGCAACAAGTATAACTGTAATTACATTCAGATAATTCAATGTAAGATAGACGATACCAAAATTAATAGCTATTCCAAACAAAAGGGCCATCGACATTATAAGTACCCTGCCTGGTCTGTTAAAAAAAATCATCAAAAGTATTGAGATAAGGGTAATGGCGACAATGGAAGTCTTGGCGAGGTCCTTCTTTATCAGTCCTATCTCTTCGCGTCCTGTTACATATCGGCCTGTAAGGGTTATTCTCAGTCCATTTCTCTTAACGGATTGAATTATTCTCTTTGATGTATCGAGGAGTCTTTTGGAAAAGTTAAGGTCGACAGAAGACCTGACAGGCTTAATAAGCACTATCCCCATTTTTGTCTTTTTATCATACAAAAGATCGTCTTCCATTAAGGAACCTGTTTTTTTGTTTCGCAGAATCTTCAACAACTCTTTTTCAGGATCCTGAGATCTTTCCTCCTCAAGATCAAAGTAGCCCGGTACCCTCTTTGCAATCTCCTTCTCTTTCCAGCGGATTAAAAGATCATATATCTTATTTAACTCCTGCAGTGATAAATAGTAACCACCATATCTCTCTACAAAGTCTCTGCCCGATCTATATCTAACAAATCTAACAAGATCTTTCTCTTTTCTGAAACTTTTAGCAAGCCTTATCATCGTATCTTTAATAAGTCTTTCATCTTTACCCTCTATAGTTACTATTAAAAAACCAATTCCACCAAGTAAGTGATCAATTTTTTTGAGATCTTTAACAACTCGTTCCTTTTCGGGCAGAAGATCAGAAAAGCTGCTCTTGATCTTTAGCCTTGCAGATAAAAGAGTTCCTATAATTGCCAAGATTGTAGTAACAATGGTAATCAAACGATATCTTTTAAAAATAAAATTCATTCTCCTTTTATGTTAACACTTTTGTAGTTAAATGAATCTATTTCAATCTTTTCTTAAATGCACGGATTGCTCCTTTTGGATCTTTTTGTTTAAAAATGGCAGACCCAACAACCACAAGATCAACTCCAGTATCGATGACCCTGTCTATATTATCAAGCTTTATACCTCCATCTATCTGGATTTGAAAGGATAAATCCCCACCCCTTTTTTTCTCCTTTAAATAATCTATCTTTTCAAGACATCCTTCTATTATAGACTGGCCTCCAAGACCCGGGTTTACACTCATGATAAGGACAAGATCAACAATCTCAAGCAGTGGTTCTACCATAATCACAGGTGTTCCGGGATTGATTGCCACACCCGCTTTTAGACCCTTTCTTTTTATATCTGAAAGGGAACGATGAATGTGTCTGTCTGCTTCCAGATGAATCGTTATATAATCAACACCGGCCTTTACAAAGCCATCAATAAATCTTTCTGGTGTATCCACCATCAAGTGAGCATCCAGGATACCGGTAAAATTTTTTCTCAAAGATCTCACAACCGGTGGACCAAAGGTCAAGTTTGGCACAAAATGTCCATCCATAACATCAAGGTGTAGCCAGTCAATACCTTCCTTTTCTATCTCGATAAGTATCTCCTTTAGACCAAGAAAATCAGCATCAAGTATTGATGGAGTCAACTTTACCATTGTTACCTCCTTTTCATAACTGAAAAAAATAGGATATCATATATTGAATTCTCCTCGCTTGGTCTGGTAAGATATCCACAATCTGTCTTTATCAGATGTCCCATTTCGGATAATTTTTCAAAATATTGTATCGATAATATATCGACATCCTTTTTAAAACACTCAAGCACCCTATCAGTCTCATCCTTTATAAAAGAACAGACAGAATATAGAATAATGCCTCCCTTTTTTACAAGCTCTATAGCTGATGCAAGTAGGCCCTTTTGTACATATGCCATATCATATGCCCTTTTGAA
>CAYSBA010000144.1:0-4587 GCA_964429075.1 uncultured bacterium | reverse complement strand
ACTATCTTAAGTAATATGAATAAAGCAGTTAAAAAGCAAAAAGGATTTATTCTTATTGTAACAATGATGATCTCAATGATTGTGATGATAATAGGCTATGCTCTTATCGATACCTCTATTTTGGAGACAAAATCGATCACTAATATAAAAGAATACAAGGCCATGATGGCTGATGTGGAGTTTGGTCTCGAATATGCAAAACAACAGATGCTTACCAACAGCTCTTCTATGCCAGGAACACTCTACGGCAAGGTCCAATACATAATTGATAAAAATTCAAACCCCACACTTCCAACCCCAAGTGATGTTATAGGTCCGTATGAAGTCAGGCTGGTCATAACAATAACTAATGTAGGTAATGGTGTCTCAATGACTTCCAAGGAAAAGGTGGGGTTCAGCGCAGAATTTGCCGGCAGAAAGCAACCAACAAGTGCTAATAAGATCTATCGCATAAAGTCGGTTCTTCAGGAAAAGGTAAACGGACAGTGGAAGAGCCGTCATGTAGCCGAGGAGTATGTAGTAAATGAAGTTGGTGGTTAAAAAAATACTACTTCTCTATATCCTGTTGAGTCTTTTTACCCCTGTAAAAAATTTAACTGCACAGGTAATCTCTACTTCCAGAATAGAGAATTTTGGTACCCTTGGTAATGGAAGTATCTACGTTATGTCAGACTCTCAGAGTATGTCGTGTGGTCATATACTCCCTGTTATAGACAGTGGACTTACGGGGATTGAACCGCAGGTCTATACCGATATCCTCGGTCCATCGAATACAATTATGCTCGAAATCATATCAAAAGGCGGGACAACATATTCTCCCCATCTTTTATATACCGACAGTGTATCATCCTTTGAAAGCATCTCTGCAAGTTCAAACAGATATTACCTTACATGTGACAGTCAGACTGCCTATGATACCGATTCGGATGGTCACATAGATAAGGTTATTGTAGTCTATCTGGTTGAAGACCCTGCAACAATTACCAACCCCAGTGTATCAAACTACTGGTTAAAGATCACAGAGACAATCACCCCTGTCTCAGGACTTGATATGTTTAAGATAGTCTGGAAGATCGAACACTTAGAGACTGTCCCAGATACTTTTGAATTCAACTTTATCCACGGTGTGGATACAATGACAGCAGGGCTTGACTACGGATTTGGTTATGTATGCACAATGACAGACATCATTGGTGGTACAGGAGGGTTCCAATATTTCCAGGGATTAATAGCTATAAATCCAGCACCGAGCGACATAGATACTGTTAACAACCCACCATCATGCCCTTCTCCACCGACAAGCTGCACAGACCGCTGGATCCAGCAGGTCCATAACTGGTCTGAGAACTGGTGTACCCTCATGAATTTTCAATACAAACAGGGGATTCAATCCTATCTTGACACAGGTACAAAATGCAACACAAAAAGCACTGGCGGTAGCAGCAATCAGTACTATTATGACAACGGTATAGCCCAGGTCTATAGAGAAATAAAGCTTGGACCTTCAACAAGTCCCAACAAAGGACCTATCTATCTCTATGAATACTGGACCTTTACTGATCCAATAAGCATTTCATCATATGGATCGCCGGTCTCATTGATCGCCCTCAATGCATCAAACGAAGATATCCTTTTTCTCAATGAATTCAATCAAAAGAGCTGGGCTGGCAAATTAAAGGCCTATGATACCGTTAACAAAACAACTGTATGGCAGACCCAGGAGTGTCTATCACAGAGCTGTCCAAATGTATCTGGCAGAAATATCTGGACTTATGTAACCGGCAAAGGTAAGATAAACTTTGTCAGTTCAAATGCAAACAATCTCCTTAGCGCTATGGGACTGTCAGATGTAACTACAGCATCCAATGTGATAAATTATGTAAGAGGTGATCATTCTCTTGAGCTCTCTGATAACCAATCCCTGACCATTGCACCAAATACAACCAAATTCAGAAAAAGAACAGATTTAGCTGGTTCAAGCTGGGTCCTTGGAGATTCAGCCCATGGAAATATGATATACTGGGGAGCACCGGATCAAAAATTCGATAATATATCTGGATATACTGCCTTTAAACAGGCTCAATCATCAAGGCAGGGTGTAATCTACCTGCCAGCAAACGATGGTATGATTCATGCATTTAATGCAGATACAGGAAAGGAAATCTGGGCATTTATCCCGGAAGATGTGCTGCCAGCCCTCGCCAGGTTCTATGCAAATATAGCATATGAAAAACTGAGATTATCCCTTACCGATGCGCCACTTACAGTCACCGCAGCAAAGATCGGTGGGACCTGGAAAACCCTGCTTCTTTTCGGCACAAAATACGGTAGTAAATACTATGCACTTGATGTGACAGATCCTCTAAATCCAAAATATCTGTGGTCCTGGACAGATTCGAGGGCAGGACTGGCCGACAGGCAGCCAGCTATAGCGAGAGTCAAGGTGGGTGGTAGTCCAAAATGGGTCATGATTGTAGGTAGCGGTGGTGAGAAAAATACAGCAAAGCTGCTCTTAAGAAGGCCCTACATCTTTGCGGTTGATCTTGCAACAGGCAATACCCTTGATGCAGAGCCTATCTCAGCTGGTGGAAGCACCTATACATATCCTGGTTGTGATTCCTATCCCTGTAATTGTGCAGGTGATGTCCCATCTGCCACATGCAATGACCCTGGCGAGTATGTATGTAGTGCCCTGTGTGTATCACCCGGAATGGTCATTAAAGATCAGCTTTCTAATTACAGTGATGATTATGAACTATATAGCTGTGGTTCAGCTACCACACCCGGTAAAGGGCGCGATTTTGTTGCAAAGGTCGTGCTTGGGAACAACCGTTCATGTACAGAAAAGGTTCATTTAAAGTTCACACCTCATGGTGATTGGTATGGATCAATAACAATCTATAAGGGGGGAATGACAGGCCAGTGTGTCTATCAACAGGTTGGTACGACAAATGGAGAGATTATTCAGACAACCCTTAACATCACAGACACTCCAGATATCTATTATATCATTGTTGACGAAGAGGGTGGCAGTCAGACTACCTATCAGGCAAGAAAATTTACCCTCCAGTTGATCAGAGATCTTTCCGGTTGTTCCAGTTATAATGAAATGCAGGGTGCCATCCTGACATCGGCTGTGCCTGTTGATATGGTCAACAGTAGTATGAAAAGAGACGACTATGTAGACTATATTTACTTTGGGGATTCAACAGGAAGGCTCTGGAGGATAGATGTAGGATCTACCACATCCACTCTCCTTGATACTAAGAAACTCATCTTTAAAACAGGTGGATACGCAGAGATTACTCAACAATCTGGATATACCATTTCTCAGGCCTATTCTTACAGAAGATTTTTCAGACCAATAACAATGAAACCTGTTGTATCTTATATTAGAGATCCAGATCCAAATAAATCTGGTGTTTATCCAATAATTTTGTTTGGAACGGGTAGATACCTTAACTTTTCAGATAATTACGATCCTTATATCTATATGAATGTCTCCAATTTTAACCAGAAGTGTCCCGGTGGGACAATAAGCGGGAGCCTTGGAAAATGTCCACAGATGGTGGCAGGGATAATTGATGAGGATGGAACAACTGTTTCCTTTACAAAACTGGAATCAAGAGGTGAATTAAAGACAGTAACATTGGGAAGTGAGACATATCGATATCTCTCTAACGAAAATCCAAATCAAAAGACAGTTGCAGCCAATAAGCGTGGTTGGTACTGGACATTTCCTGTGGCATCTACAAATGTCCCCTTTGGTCCGAGTGCAGATCCTGGCGAAAGGGTAGTTGTTGATGGTCAGATAATGTTTAAGAGGTTCTACTTTTCAACCTACAAACCCAAGGCAGTCTCTAATGGTTCATTCTGTGATGCTCAAGGAGATTCATACCTGATGATTGTCAGATACGAAACCGGAGCAGGTATAAAAGGCAAAGATGTCTTTGATGTATCAGGTGGCTCTGGTTATATTTCTAGTGTCGGCAAGATGGCTGTTGGTGTAAAGGTAGGGAGTAATCAGATGGCTGCATCTTCTCCGGCTGTAACCAGTACTGGTAAGGCATTTGTAAATGTAGGTGGTACGGCAGTCCAGAAAAAGGTTCTTTCTGCATCAGGCACATCGTCGTTGTATAAGACACTCTACTGGGAGAGTAGGTAATGTTTAGAAAATTAAAAGATAAAGGGATATATTTAGTTACTCTTATGTTGTGTATAACAATAGTCTCAGACATCTCTGGTAGAGAGAAAAAAAGCAATACATCTACTGGTTACTTTCTCGTTTCTGATATTATTAAGAAAGATGCAACAGGTACGATTTCCCTTAGATTGATGAAGGCTTCACCATCATGTCGGGGCCAGTATGAAACCTGTGACAGATTTATACCTGCAGCATTATCGGTTGTCATAAATAGCCAGACAAAGCTCTTTCTGAGTACAGGTGAGAATGCTGAGTGTAAGGACCTTACAGTTGGAAGCTGGATATTTCCTTTATACAATCATAAAAAATCGTTATTCCCTGATAAGATTATTATCCTTGCCACTAAATCTCCTATATACAACCTGACCTCTCCCGTGATAAAT
>CAYSBA010000143.1:0-4590 GCA_964429075.1 uncultured bacterium | reverse complement strand
CTTTATGGGTAACTGAGGCAACAATATATATAAGGGATACTCCAACAAGTCCTGCCAAAATTGTTGAAAAGAGTGAATTCCCTAAGAATGTAATATGATACCCATTCAGAAGTCCACGGAATGCAGGCATCTTTTGATTTATGAGCTGATATTTTTCTGAAATGTATTCCAAACCATCCGGAAGATTTGAAGCAAAGGGTAGCAGCATGAAGATTGATATTATAGAACTCAGCGCAATATAATTTGAAACCTTTCTCTTTTTTGCAAATACACTTTTATTTGCAAGCAGATATACACAAATACCCGTGACCAGAGCCTCAACAATAGCAACAAAGAAATGGACCTGCATCATCGAATAAAATACAACAGAAAAGCTTATCCTACCAGAAAGTGACAGTTCAACAGTAACCAGAAAGGCTGAAAGTAAAACAGCTATAAAGGCAGCAATAGAAGATGATAACACATTGTTACTGCTTTTTTTATTAAGGGTTCTATATATAAGGCCAGCCAGTCCAGTTGCAACAATGGCCATATTAAATATATTTGCACCAAGTACAGTAAGACCTCCATCAGAAAAGACAAGTGCCTGAATGGTTATTACAAGGGCCATTGCCAAAACTGCACCTGGTACACCAAGTAAAGATACTGCTATTATGCTACCAAGTAGATGTCCTGAAGTACCATTTGCAACTGGGAAATTTAAAAGCTGCATTGTGAAAATTAATGCTGCTACTGATGCGAAGAGACTATTCGAAAAGTTTGGTCTGATTTTCTTTAATAGATAGGTGCAGCAGGCTAAACCAGAGAGACTCAATCCTGCTGTCACCGGACATATTTTACCCTTTAACATATAATCTGGAATATGCATTTTGCTCTCCTGATAAACAACCAAGCTGTAATATATATCAGAAATAAAAAAAGGGGAAGAAAATCTTCCCCTTTTGGTGTGGTTGTCTCTGCAAGGAGGATTTATGTCTTATTTTGTATCAGATTCGAGCTTTTTAATAATCTTGTCGATCTTTTTGTTGATGTTGGTTAACCTGATCTTTATGGAATTTATATCATTCTTGGTGGCAATGTTGAATCTGGATAGGATTGCCTCAATCTGTGCCTGAGTAAGCTTTTCAAATGTAGATTTGATGTTCTTTACCGATTCAATGTAGAGGGCGGGCTGGAGTACCTTCTGCAACTCTTCGTATTTGATAAGTGCAAGTAGCTCCTCTTCACTCTTTTTTAGCTTTTCAATTACCTGTTTGGCTTCATCTTCGATACGTGTCCTTGCATTTTGAATGTCTTCAAGGTTCCACCAGAACCTTCTTTTCTCTTCACGCTTTTCCATCTTAACCTCCATAAAAGAGTTTTACGCGTTGCGTTACATTTGTAATATAACGCAGTGCGTTATAAATGTCAACCCTTTTTTAGATTTTGTTAATTTCCATTAAAAAGTCTTGAAGCAGGACCTATTTGTTATCACAGTAGCCAGAGCCTGCAGATATGTGAACACATTTTACATTTTTACAATCAATATCTGTTGTGCAAAATGGCTTTGGTACACAGAAGGCCACATTCTCAAATTGCCTGCACATTGTCCAGGAAAATGGACAATCTTTATCTTCCTTGCAGTTTAAAGAATTACTGCTGCATGTGGTGTAAGGATTATCCATCCATTCAGCACAGGCCATATGACACCAGTTCATATATATTCGATCTGAAGAGCATACAGGATCTATATTATCGGGGCATTCACATCTCTTTGGCTCGCATACATTATTGTTACAGTATTCAAATGGTGCATTACAATCAAGATCGTTTTTGCACTCACCAACAAAAGATCCAGTTGATGCCAGACAATCTAAGAAAGACTCTGTAGATTTCCATGCACAATCATGCTCTCCATAGGGCACACACTCAGAGTATATCAGACAGTTGTATTCCTCATGCCAGTTACATCCTTCAAGATCTGTTACAGGTACACTACTACAGATCTCTCCATAGCATCCTGAAGGATTGCAGCTGTATTCTGACTGTGGATTACACATACCGATGTTCTCATCCACCATTATACAATTGTATCCAGAAGGACAATCCTGGTCACTCAAACACCTCGCACTTTTACAACGTCTATGTTCTTTGTCGCATATCTCACCGATTTCGCAATCACTCTGATTCTCACACCTCTTTCTACAACGACCATCTTCACATACCCTGTCTGACTCACAGTCACTGTCTTTTCTACAACCAACAACACATACTCCATATGTATCATTAAAAAGGTTACATATTTTACCTTCTTCACAATCCACATCTTCATGACAGAAATCAGCCGGTAAACAATCTCCATCGATGCATAGCTGGGTTTCTGCACAATCAGACGAATTCTCGCATCCGGCGCCTATACAACTCAATGGTCTTGGACAACCCTTATTGTCCTTCCCAGATCTTTTTAAGATGCCAGATTCACAGTAATCCTCTGGATATACAAAAGAGCTGCAATATGGCGGACTACAGGTCCCCGGGAAACACGGTGGTGCTGGACATAAGTCATAACGACAGATCTCACCCTCCTTACAATCAGAATCCTGGGCACATTCACCATCAGAAAGACATGAGCAGTCGAGACATCCTGTTGACTCATCTACAATATAATTGCAGCCATAGGGACAGTAAATGGTTGGACATTCTGGATCTGGAATACATCTACATTCACCATTTGAAAAAACAGCAACAAAACCTGCGGCACAATCAAAATTCTGACATTGATCATTCTTTGGCATACAGATGCCGCTACATTGTGTCCCATCACATCCCTGGGGAATCTTGCAATATTGCGATTGGCCACAGTCTTGATCAGACAGACACATGTTACCAGCGCAGACACCTTCAGATACAAAGGTTGCACCACTGCAAAACAATTCACACCTGTTTTTGTAGCTGTATCCATCAGAACCACATACTGGATCCCATTGATCAGGACAATCACATTCAAAGATCACACAACTACCATCAATACATTTCTCATAAGGACCACAGTCTGTATCAAAGTTACATTCTCTGCTGCACTCACCACCATGATCAAGCTGTACCCCATAACACTTTAACTCACAAATATTTGCATATGTTTTACCATCTATGCCACATACTGGATCATAACTTTCAGATTCACATATTGATGTGCAATCTTCACCATATTTATTATTCTGGTCCAATGCAGCATCAACACACCTACACCTCCTCAGACAGAAATTTTCGTCAAGATCCAATCTTCCACTGCCACAGAATATGCCGCATGAAATATCTTCGCATGGAGGCTCTGTACAGTTACCAACACATCCCAAAGACAATCTGTATTCAACAATATTTTTCTTAGAAGAAAAAATGATAAATATTAAATAGGTGCCATTTTCTTCAATCTTAAAGCCCCTAATCGATACATCAGAGGACATTGAAACAGATTTAACCCTGGGGCTTCCAAAATATCCCTTTTCATCCCTTGGTCCATATATAAACAATCCTACAGCATCTGCATCTGACTCTATGTGCACATAAAGATAATTAGTACCGTCTGAATCGAATAGATAGGCATTAGTTCTTTCTTCTGTACTGTATTCCACTGTGTCACCAAAGTTGATATTACCCACAAGGGTAGTATATTCTGACAGATTATCCCCTCCCTGTAACAGTGGTGGCTCAAACAGATCTTTTTGATAAACTGCGCTTCTTGTACAGGATATTATTAAAAGAAAGAGAAGTAAAACAGGGATAAATAGTTTTAGTATTGTTCTCATGATAGTATTATTATATCAAAATCTGTGCCATTTAAAAAGATATTTTTGTGTACAATCAGTAAATATATTTTTCCAGCTGTCATTGATTTTTTACATCGATGATTAAAAATGCCTTTCTTTTGTTTTCAAATGAGAATTCAATCCTGTTCATGCCTCTTTTTAAAAATACTCGACCCAATGGGGTATCACCAACCTTATTGTTCCCAATAAAAACAGTTGCCCAGGGTTTTGCAAGGGCTGACATCACTATCCTATGACTTTTTTCGGCAAATCGCAATCTTACATAACCCAGAGACCTTGGACATAAAAGCTCTACCAATATTGGATCTTTTAGTGAAATACTTTTCGGCCTTAGAAGGGGCAATCCATCAAGTTTTATACCACAACCTGCACTGAGTGCCTTTGGTATCAATATGTTGGGGACCTTGAATTTATCTTTTTTTAATGTAACGTTTATTTTCTTTTGAGATTTCTGTTGTCGCATTTTTAGGCTGATCTGTTCTGGTATCTTTTTGGACTTTTTAACTGGATGCCTAACGCCATTATTGCTGCTTACTTTATTAATTTTTATATTCTTTTTGTTCTCAGTTTCCCTTATCTCGATGTCTTTGTTTATATTCTGTTTCTGTATGATATGTCTGGATTCCCCGGTTGAGGTCATTATAGATGGGTGAATAATTTTGTTTGATACCTCTTTACGCCAAAGTATAAAAAGGGTTATTATTGTTATTAAAAGAAGTAATAATAAAATAAGAGGCATCTTTTTTGATCCTTTTTCCCTTTTAGGAACAATAACTGTTTTTAC
>CAYSBA010000142.1:4298-4598 GCA_964429075.1 uncultured bacterium | reverse complement strand
AAAGGCCGAGGATTTACATCTGGAAATTATTCCCTTTTTAAAAGCCCTCTTTGGTTTTAAAAAAGATTTAATAACAACTCAATTTAAGTTTGTCAAAAACCAGAGACTTATGTAAAAATACCATACATCTTAGGCGTTTTAATAGCAAATTTCTCAATCCTTGACCATGATTGATTGATGATGTATTTTTGCAGAAAATTTAAAAGGAGGTTTTTATGGTACTTAGCATCAAAAAACTTATATCTTTACTGATCTTAATTTTGTTTTTTACAAACCAAACATTGGCTCAGGATAATACAT
>CAYSBA010000142.1:0-4288 GCA_964429075.1 uncultured bacterium | reverse complement strand
CATATAGAAAAGGCAGAAAAGGCTGTTTCACAGACCAAGACACTTGAGATAGACGGCTATTTTAGACTGAGGGGGGATATCTTTCAACATCTCGATCTTGGACTTTATAATTTTTTTAACAACCGATCTACAACCGATAATGCCTATCTACCAACTCCACTTTCTGGAGACATTGGAAATGACGAAAATATCACAATTGGTACAACAAATATGAGACTGAGAGTAGAACCAACTATCAATATTGGAGATGACATAAAAGTTAAAACACAGATAGATGTACTCGACAATCTTGTGCTTGGAAGCACTCCAGATGGATTCCCCGGTAAATCCTACCGCGTACCAAGGATTGTATTCTCACAGAGCCAGAATGCACCAATTTATGGTTTTAATTCGTTGAAAGATTCAATAATGGTGAAAAGGGCATGGGTTGAGTTTATGACACCAGTGGGACTTATAAAGGCCGGTCGCATGGGTACTCATTGGGGACTTGGAATACTTTCAAACGATGGTAACTGTTATGACTGTGATTATGGTGATACAGTCGACAGGCTGATGTTTATAACCAAGATAAAAGGTCATTATATTGTCCCTGCAATTGACTATGTTGCAACTGGACCGACCAACGCTGTAAAAGAAAAGGTCAGCACAAGAGACAATACATCCTACAAGGATTATATGTCGGGTCAGCCCAAAGATCTTGACCAGAGGGATGATGCAATAGAATACATATTAGCAATAGCCAAAAAATTAAAGGAGTCTGA
The DNA here is from genome assembly GCA_964429075.1 of uncultured bacterium. Classification (GTDB taxonomy): domain Bacteria; phylum CAYSBA01; class CAYSBA01; order CAYSBA01; family CAYSBA01; genus CAYSBA01. Next base: position 3,527 of record CAYSBA010000142.1, on the reverse strand, counting down.
AGTCAAAAAAAGACTTGCTGATGGTAAAGCTGCTATAGACTATGGGGTATATTTTGTATTACGCAAACAGGCCACCGATTTGCCTGCCCTATACTGGGGATCTGTAGACAACTCAGAACTCTATATCAATTCATACAGCATCAAACCGGAAGATTATATAAGAAGAGATGTATCGCTATACATACCAGATATCTGGTTTAAGATCCTCATTGATAAATGGAGGATTGAGGCAGAGGCTGCTGCCATAATAGGTAAGATAGGTGATAATAGACAGACCTTAGAAGAGGATATAAAGCCTGTAGATATTAATATGTATGGTGGGGTATTACAATTTGATTACAAAACAATGTTTGATCGTTTGACCCTTGGTGGAGAATTTGGGATAGCATCAGCAGACTCAAGCGATCAGGGATTTGGAGTAGAACCAATGAGATACCCACAGGATAGTGATGGCAAGATTACTGTCTTTGCCTTTGATAGAGACTATATTGTGGATATGCTTCTTTATAGAGAAATCCTAGGAGCTGTAGCAGCCTCATGGTATGCAAAAGCAAAGCTTGACTTTCAGATGGTAAAGGGATTCGGTATTAATCTTGGTGCTATCTACTCCCAAGCACTTGCAAAAATAGATACATATACAGGGAAGCTACCCCTCGGGTTAGAATTAGACGGTGATCTCTACTATAAAACTGAAGGTGGTTTTGAGGCAGGCATAGCAATGGGCTATCTCTTTGCATTGAGTGGTCTTGATTATATGGACAGAGGTATGGTTTATGACGCGAAAAATGCCTTCACACTCCAGGGAAGACTGCTTATAAAATTCTAAGAATTCTTGCTAAAAAATCAGTTAGCAGGGAGTTATGTTATGAAACTTAATACAGACAAACTCGTAAAATTTGGTGTACCATGCAGTGTAATCTATCCTATTGTCTTTGCACCCTTTGAGATTTCTCATGATGGACATCCAATGATACTCCCTTCAGTTGGAGGGATTGTATACAATGTTAAGGTAGGTGATCCTGCATTTGGATGGCAGGGAGATCATATAGAGCCCTGTGTATCTGCTGTATCGGATGAAAAAGATAGAAATTCGAGGAAAAATCGCTCTCTCAATTCACTTGCGTGTATCGGTAATAGAGTTCGTATTACATCTGGCGATGCAAAAGGCAGTGAAGGTGTTGTAACTGGATTTCATGGAGGTGTCGAACATGTACTGATCGATTTCTCTGATGAGGTGCTTTCAAAAATAAACTATGGCGACTCTATGTTGATTGAAGCATATGGGCAAGGACTTGAGATAGATGGTTTTAAAGAAATCAGAGTCGTCAATATTGATCCAGCGCTTTTTATTAAGATTGCAGAAGTTAAAGAAAACAAGCTATCTATAAAGGTCAGAAAAAAAGTACCCCCTTACCTTATGGGCTCCGGGCTCGGTTTTAACGATATATCATCTGGAGATTATGACATTATGGTATCTGATCAAAAGATACTTGAAAAATACAGACTTAATGATCTAAGATTAGGTGACATTGTGGCTATAGAGGACCATGATTGTCTCTACGGCAGGACCTATAAAAAGGGGATGCTAACCATAGGCATAGTCGTACATTCAAGTTCCTTTTTGTCTGGTCATGGTCCTGGTGTTACCACAATACTTTCCGGTAAGGCAAAACAGTTTGATCTTGTTTTTGATGATAATGCAAACATTGCAGACATACTGAAGATTGGCAGGAGGAGAAATGGCTGAGTTTTTAAGAAAATTTAGACCAACAAAGGGTGTAGTAGCTGCTGGTGATGTCCATACAACAAGCGCCGGTACAGCTATGCTTAAAGAGGGAGGTAATGCAATAGATGCCGCAGTCGCTGCATCTTTCGTTTCGTTTTTAAGTGAACCTGCCTTGACAAGTGCAGGCGGTTCTGGATTTGCCATACTTAGAAAAGAGGGCTCAAAAGAGGTAGTGTTATACGATTTTTTTTCAAGGTTTCCAGGGCTTGGTAGAAATCACAATAAAAAGGTTGATTTCAAAGATGTTGTTGCAGACTTTGGACCAACAAAACAGATATTTCACATCGGGAAGGCATCGGTGGCGGTACCAGGTGCAATTAAGGGTCTATATCAGATACATGAAGAGGCAGGGAAACTCCCCTTTGATGTCGTAATATCTCCTGCCATCGAAATGGCAAAAGAGGGGTGTCCTATTTCAAATCGACAGGCTTTTATATTTAGTGTGCTAAAAAGTATACTGCTATCAAATGATGAGATGAAATCCCTATTTGCACCCAAGGGACACCTCCTGAGAGAAGGCGAATATTTTCGCAATCAAAAGCTTGCTGAGACATTCGAACTGCTTGCAAAAGAAGGACCTTATCCATTTTATGAAGGTGAGATTGCCAGAAAATTTGCAAATCACTTTGAAGATGGTGGTCTTATCACATATGAAGACCTGAAGCAATACAGGGTTATAAAGAGAAAACCCTTTAGTTTTAACTATAGAGATAAAAGGATACATACAAATCCCCCACCCTCATCTGGTGGGACACTCGTTGCCTTCTGTCTATCCCTTCTCCAGCGATTAGCAGATAGATTACCTCCTTATAAAAGCCTTGACTATCTAAAACTACTGGTCGAACTAATCACACGAATGAACATATTCAGAAAGAATGATTTTGACCCACATAATAGTAAAAATATTCTCAATGAAAGGCTAATTGACTATTATGCAACCTTAAACTTAAACCAGGGGACAATCAACAACCCGCATGAAGGTCCTGAAAACACCACGCACAAGTCTGTTATGGATGAATATGGTAATGCAATCGGGATCACCATATCAAACGGAGAAAACTCTGCTGTCACAATCCCCGATACCGGTATAATCCTGAACAATTTTCTTGGTGAGGAAGATATAAGCCCGGGCGGTTTTGAAGATGGAAAACCAGGCGAAACCATTACATCCATGATGGCACCTACACTTGTCGAAAAGGATGATAAGATAATTGCTGTCCTTGGGACTGGGGGCAGTAATCGCATTAGAACGGCAATACTACAATGTCTAATTAATATATTAGACAATAATCTTGCCCCTGATAGTGCAGTCAACTCTTCGAGGATTCATGTGGAAGGTGCACCACCAAATGCCGAACTCTATATAGAGACCTTTGATCTTGATGATCAGATTCGTCTGAAACTGTTTGAGAGTCTAAAAGGTTACAGGGTTACAGAATTTAAACTACAAAATATGTTTTTCGGTGGCGTTAATATGGTTGTATACGATCCCAGCTCTGGCTTTTTTGGTGGGGCCGGTGACAGAAGAAGAGATGGTGTTGTAGAGGTGATCGATTGACCTATTCCCTGAATAAAAAAGGGGGTATCTGTATTGTAGGTGCAGGAAGGGTGGGCAAACAACTTGCTTTGACACTGCCCGATGTACATACAGTAGTTACTCATCATATTGATGATAGTGACTGGATCCCGGATAGATCTTACTTTAAACTAATTGAAGAAAAGAGACTAAAAGAGATTGATG
>CAYSBA010000141.1:0-4607 GCA_964429075.1 uncultured bacterium | reverse complement strand
TCCAAGATGCTCGTGCCTATCAACTCTGCTGCCAAGTGGCTTTTTAGAGTCGTTAATGTGAAAAAGTCTTAATCTCCCAAGACCGACCACTCTATCGAACTCTTCAAACACCTTTTCGTAGCCGCCATCTTCTACAAAGTCGTAGCCAGAAGCAAATACATGACAGGTATCAAAACATACGCCCCATTTTATTCCATGTCTTTCTATCTTCTCTCCAATGAACGAAAGATGTTCGAATCGGTATCCAAGATTTGTACCCTGTCCGGCAGTAGTCTCGAGAAGAAGTCTCACATCTGGGAACCCTGCCTTTTCATAACTCTGTAAGATACCATCTATAATATTTAACAGACCTGTTTTTTCACCCTTACCAAGATGTGAGCCTGGATGGATTACCACATCATGGATATCTATCTGACTACATCTAATAAGTTCAGCAGAGAGCGAGTCCACAGATCTTTTAAAGTTTTTTTCGTCTGTCGTTCCAAGGTTTATAAGATATGAATCGTGTGAAACAACGTATCTTATTGTAGATGATTTGAGTCTCTTTTTAAACTGCTCAACATCTTCATCTTTGAGGGGATAACTCTTCCATTGCCTTTGATTTGCAGTAAAGATCTGAAAAGCGGTGCAACCATAGGATTCAGCCCTATTAATAGCCTCAGAGATACCTCCTCTTATCGATACATGGACTCCAATTGCTCTTTTCTTCATATGTTGTATTTAAAACAGAGTAAGAATAATTTCAAACCCAACAAGTAAACCCTTTATTGCTTATACCATCTTTGATCAATTTCCAAGTATCTTCTTAAATTTTTACTGTTCTAACGATGTAGAATCATGCATGTTTTTAGAATATGAAATTTCACTAACATCTTTAAAAAAGTTCAAAAAAAAATTAAACTTATAGTATTTTTATTTTTCTGCCAAAATTATTCGAAAAATTCCCATTTTATACGGGATCTCTATAACATTTTTAAATCCCAACCTATAAAGCGTAGAAGATAGGTCTTCCCTTGTGAAACTCAATGCGGATGGATGTTCAAAATTTTTATGGTAGGTGTCGAGTATGAACCTAAGCAAAACATTTTTAGGTGTCCCAAAATCGAGGATCGCAAGCCTGGCATCCTCTTTTAATATCCTGTGTACCTCTTTTAACGCCTGATCTCTTTTTTCTTTTTCCATCTCATGGAGGCAGAGCGACATTGTGCAGACATCGAATTGATTACTCACAATGGGTATCTGAGTAACATCTGTTCTAACAAAAAAGGCTTTTATTGAGCGACCCTTTGCCTTTTCAAGCATCTGTTTTGATCCATCAAGACCAACAATCAGTGGCCACGAATCAAGATTACTACAATCACAGAATCTGAATAGATTTGCTGTACCACAACAGAGATCACACCATCTTAACCTTTTACCCTTTTTTATACCAGCTGAGTCAAGAAAGGTTTTATAAAAAGATCTTATCCCTCCAAGGGGCAACAGTAGTAATGAAGCAAATAGATCATAATATCTGGCAAGCCAAGAATAGATATGCCAGGAAGGTCCCTCAGCCAATTAATTCCCTTGCTTTATGATATAAATTATCAACAATTGGTGTTACAATTTCAGGCTTATCAACAGGAAACGCCTTTGACAGACTATCTTTGAGCTGTACACAGTATCTATCGATAAGCTTGACTATCTCTTTTCTTGCTGTCTTTTTGATCCTTTCCTTTATCTCTTCAGCAATCTCTATCTTCTTATCCACGCGAAACTCCCTTATTAAAGAGAGGATCGTTGGATCCTTTTGATAGGTGAAAACATAGGGTATCTTTAGATGACCCTCTTTAATATCTGTCAGAGGACTCTTCCCTGTAGATTCAATTGTGCCAAATATATCAAGAAGGTCATCTACAAGCTGAAACAAAAGGCCGAAGTACCGTCCTGCCTCTTTGGCCCTTTTGATCTTTTCGTCATCTTCTGATGCTAAGGATACACCTACAAAAAAGGCAAGTCCAAAGAGTGAGGCTGTCTTTTTTTCATTTATGATCTCTAGGGTCTTAATATCCGGTACCTTTATTTGAGAACACGCTCCCTCAAGGACCTGACCTTCCACCATCTCTACAAGCGTAGAGGTGGATTCAAACAGAAGAGATGGAATCCTGTCCTGCAAACTGTCAATGATAAAAAATGTCCTGATGAGAGTAAGGTCACCTGCAAGCATGGCTACTTTATAGTCCCAGCGTTTGTGAAGAGTCATCTTGCCCCTTCGAAAGTCTGAGTTATCAATTAGATCGTCATGTATTAAGCTTGCGGTATGAATCAACTCAACCACAAGGCCGGCATTTGTAATAGTATCGATATCATCAAATCCACTCTGGAGTGCACATAGGTATACCAGATAGGGTCTGATCCTCTTACCACCTGCCATGGAGATCTCTTTTATCTGTTCATTTAGAGGAAAATCCATAGAGGTCAGAAAGCCCTCAAGTGACCTTTCGAATAGGACCTTAAAACTTTTCTGGTCAAGTATCTCAGCCATATCCTCAACTGGAATGAACTGTTAGGATTCCACTCATTGCACGCACAAGCTCAATACCCTTCTTTATAGTAAACAACACACCAACAGCATACAAAACTATCATCAGGATATTAATATTGTCTCTAAAAAGTAGTGAGATTGCTATAAGATAACCGATTACAAGATGAAGAATAACAGTTGCAGCAAGTGCGGGTGCAAGTTTAGCAGTATCTTCATGGTACCTGAAAAGAACCTTTATAGCAAAGAAAGATATGGGAAGGGTAACTAGGATGATTAACGCATATTTTGGAAGAATACCGTTACCAACAAGGTATAGAACAGATGCATAAGATGCTGCTATAAGTAATAAATAACCCCACTTTGCCCTGATCCTCCCCAGTCTTACAACGAGATTCCATTTACCAGTTTTTTTATCTGCTACATAATCTGGAAATTCATTAGCATAGAGTACGGCTGTTATCAGGAATCCAAGAGGAAGGGAGACCAATATAGCCTCAAAAGAGAATCTGCCGGACTGTACCAAATATGATCCAAGGACTGCAAGGGGTCCAAAGTTTAAAAATACTGCAAGCTCTCCAAGACCAATACTTGCGAGTGAAAATCTTCTGTTTACATAAAACAGTACACTGAATATCGCAATTAGTCCGATCCATAGTAGCTTGAATCCAACAACATATAAAAAGTACAGTCCAATTAGACTGCCGCCTAAAAGAAAAACAATCGCCCATAATAAAATAATCGATGGTCTAAATATACCACTTTGAATTGCCCTGCTACCGCCTGTAAAGGGTCTTATAAATTCTTTGTTTTCTTCATCACAACCATTTAAATGATCAAAATAGTCGTTAAATAGATTTACACTCAGGTGTAAAAATGAAGCACCCACCAGAGATAGGATAAAATAAAACCAGTTCAAATTACCTGTCTCATGAAAGTAAAGAAGTGCTCCCGTGACAACTGGTAGAATGGTCGCTGTTAAAAATGGAAGCCGTAGCGCCGACTTAAATTGATGCAAAATCTTTTTTATATCAACAATATCCTTCGCTACAGTATTTTTATTTTCTGTTTGAAATTCTATCACATCGGGAACCTTCCCCTTTACAATCTCACCAAAGATTCGAAATTGTATCCTTTTGGGTTTTACAATCAGGTATTCCAGCATATTTCCGGCACCAGATTCTACCATACCCTTTACTACTGGGGAGACCTCTTTTAAAAGTCTTTCTGCCTTTGTTCTTTCTTTTTCTTCTTTTAAGATGCTGACATTGCCCTCAATCTCTGTCTCAGACCATTCGTACATATCGCCTGATCTATTAAAGACAAGGAGTCCTACTGTTGGATCTTTTGTCATCTGGTCTATCTTTGGATCCCCTTTCATTGATGCAAGATAAAAATTAAAATCTTCATCTACAGCAAAATGCATAAGTCTGCTTCTGATGGAATCTCTTCCCCTGGTGGAGATTGTGGCAACCTGAGTCTCTCTAAGATTTTTTAGTATCAAATCTCTTCTTACATCTGTCATTTTCTAACCCTCCATGATCTATTAATACTATTGCCTATATATCGACACATCTTTTAGCTCAGAGTTAAACATAACCCAGTACATTTTCAAGATACAAAAACAAAAGTGGAGAGGCAAATAAAAGAGAATCTATCTTATCCAGGATGCCGCCATGTCCTGGTAAAATAGTTCCAGAATCTTTAACTCCCGAACTTCGTTTCAATAATGATTCAAACAGATCACCAAGCTGACCGAAGATAGACATCAAGATACCAAGAAAAATTACATGCCGAATTTCGATAAAAATTCCGGTTAGAGTAATACCGATCCATATTCCGATTATACCGCCCAGGATACCTGTAATAAATCCCTCTTTTGTCTTATTGGGACTTACAACAGGAGCAAGCTTATGCCTGCCAAACATCATCCCACCAAACATAGCAAATGTATCAGTAAGCCACACCTCTATAAAGGCAACTATAACCCATTTAGGATCAAGCATATGGAGTCTTACTAAAAATGATAGAGGAATTCCAATGTACAGTATACCACCTGCAATACGAGAGTATACCTCCCAAATAT
>CAYSBA010000140.1:591-4608 GCA_964429075.1 uncultured bacterium | reverse complement strand
TAAGTTTAACCTCTCACTAAAAAAAATATCCGAGTACAACTCACGTATAAAGAATGTCTGTTTTATCTTTTCCTCTGGCATATCATTGTCTATTGTTAGTCTTGATGGGGGATTAAAAGATAATAGCCCGGAATCCATCGTAAGACCAAAAAAAAAATATTCTAAATTGTACACAAAAGAACCCCCAACTATTGATGAAAGCACAAACTCTTTACCCTTACTATCAATTTCTGTGTTGCTATAAGAAGGAAAGATAGAAAAATAAGGCTCTAAATCAAGTTCACCGGCAAAAATAACGTAACACCAGAAGTTAGTAAGAAACAAAAGATATATAAAAACAAATATTTCCTTTTTACACGATAGTCTTTTTTCTTTATGCATCAAAAGATCTTTTTTTCATCAACTACTTTTGATTTTATTATATGACATACTAATATTATTTTAGGTCATCTATATTGTTCTTTGCGATAACTGCACTTGGCCCATCAGGAAATTTTTTTAGATATTCTGAATAGTATTTAATTGCCTTCTTCCTATCACTGTCCTGTTTTGTAAGCCGCCATTTCAGTTTATATGATTCGCCAAGCCCTATATATGCTTCAAAGGTCTTTGGATTATTCTCCAGCGCCTTTTTAAATTCTGCAATAGAGGCTCCAAAGGATTGCATGTCTAAATAGCACCATCCCATTCCAAGATGTGCCTCAGCATTAGACGGATCTTTTTCGAGCACCTTCTCAAAGTATGTGACAGCAGCTGAGGATTTACCTGCCTGGAGTAATCTATTACCACGCTTTAGAAGTGCATCGATAGATGTAACACGCTTTTTTTCCTTTCTGATAACATTTATCTGATTGGCTGCAGCCTTTCTGGCCTTTATCTTTATAATCTTATCAAGAAGTTCCTTTGCTGGTGTATACGCCGGGTTTGCTTTAAGGGCCTTGTGCAAAAAAATCTTTGCCTCTCTGTAATTCTTTTCACCAAAGTACAGTGTTGCAACAACATATCCAAGCTCAGCAATGGGCTGCTTATCGAGCAACTTCCTTGCCCTATCTTTTGCGTCCTTTTTACCAAGGTAAAGATCAGAGAGGATTGTAATTAGATCAAAAAGCTCTCTATTTGACGCCTTCTTTCTTGAAACACCCTCACGAAACTTTATTATATCCTTCTGTGCTCCCTTTGCCCTATAATAATCAAGGAGTGCAAGTCTTGCATCTGTTGAATCCTTTTTGGACTTAAAAAAGTCTGAGGCGATTTTAAAGGCTTTATCAAAATTCTTTGCACTTTCTATCTGTTCCTGTTCTATTGTAGTCTTAAGTCTTTCCAGCAAATTTGTATTTATTTTTTTGGCCTTAGACATTTTATCAAACTTCTCCTTGTTCAAAACCATCAATCTGCTGTACCACTCACCGATCCTGACATAGGCCATTGCCTTAATTAATTCAGAAAGATTCCTGCCGTGAGAAGAAATAAAGAGAGAGTCAATTATATCCTTGGCAGATTTTACCTTCTCGATTGAGAGCTTTAGATTATCAACACCCCCCTTTTCTACCAGTACTTTTGCCTCTGATAACACGGAATCTATTTCTTTTACTTTAGGTTTTAGGTATCCAAAATAACCATCCAGGATTCCAGCAATAAGTACTATGAGGAATATGAAAAAAAATAGACCCTTTTTGCTACCGCTTTCATATTCTGAAAAGTCATAAAGATCATCCTGATATGAAACCTCTTCATATCCAAGAGTGGACTCTGTCTTTGTCTGTGACAGATCTTGTTGCTGAAAAGCTGTCTCCTGTGGAGTGACAACCTGATGTGCTTGCTGTGTTGCTTCCTGTGAATTTTGATTGATAAGTTGTTCCTGGGTAAGCTCTGTTACAGATCTTGATGTAATATTACTGAACAATGCATTTAGTTCTGGTACATCAGATATCCTTTTCCAGGTTTGCCCAGTCTTTGAGATCTCATCTGTTGGTAAAACTCTTTTTTCTGTTATCCATTGACTGAGTGTGGCTAAATCTTTACATCGGTAGATATTTCCGTCTGGTTTCCTCAGATACCATCCCTGATCAGATATTTGCTGATTATAACCACTCTGATTAGCTTGTTGATAGCTTTGATGTGTATAATTTATAGGTTGAGCAACACTCTGCTGCCTTGAACTTGCTGTAGATCCAAGATCAAGGGGCTTACCTACCTCTTCTGTTACAACTACAGACTGTTTCTTGATCTTAAAAACAAAGCCACAGGAGGCACATTTTACCATCATCCCGCTTTCGGGGATTGAGGATTCATCAAAGTTGTATCTGGTTCCACAGCTGGAGCACTGGATTTCCATAACAAAAAGCACTATAGTAATATATTAATATTGTCAAGAAAGATATGGGATTATCCAAAAGTGATCATTGATTTGGCCTTTTTATGAAATCTAAAACCCTATCAAAACAACTATTAATATCTGCAGGTAAAAATCTAATCGGTTTTAGCCTGTCATCTTCTCTACAAAAATATCTTCCCTCTGGTATGCAAATGGATGCGGATATTATGCTACCGGTTGAAGGATCAAGCATAACAGACTCTCCGCTTTTTTCTAATTTTAGTTCTACGATATTGCTATCAAACCAATCTGCTAAATCGATCTCGTTCAACCTATTTTTTAAAATAATTCTTGAAATCTTTGACCACAATCTTGCAGATGTAGAACCATATACCTTTAATGTATGGTTTACCAGTTTATTGGATTTAGAATTCTGACCTACCCATACAACTCCATTCCAGAGGTCATTTTTATCTAAAGGTGGTGGATGAAGTGGGAGTAGAAAAACACCGTTAAACCATGCATCAGTATAATCATTGGTAGTCCCGGTCTTACCACCTGCCCATAATTGATATGTTCTGTTGTTAGATTTGATTGTAAGTCTACCTTTTGGCATTGTCTGCAATATCCCTGAGGGGTTCTGATTGATCTCAATTCTGTTCAAAAATGGTGCTGTCCCGTATGTGGCAACACCATGCATCATCTCAAGCAAAATGTCTATGTTGCATAGCTTTTTACCATTCTGCCTTTTATTTAAATCTGTCTTATATATCAATCTGCCACTTTCATCCTCAATTCTATCAATGATATAGGCTTTAAAGTTTGGCCCTTTAATAAGTTTTGCAAGCGCAATAGCAAGGTCTATGGGTCTTATTTCCATTGTCCCAAGAGCCATAGATAAGAGGGGTTTATATCCTTTTAGATTGACGCCAAGTACCTTCAAAAACCTATAAAACAAAAGGGTATTCATTCGTCTTCTGAACTCCGGGTGAAAGATAATATAATCCGGATCATACAGTGACTCTCTATCTGAATTAAGGTCTTTGATAATATCTTCTATAAATTTTACATCCCTCACATACAAAAGACCATTAATTTTTACTTTTTCTTGGTCTCCAACCATGTCTAATTCTGTGACAGGCATATAATCTTTTACCAATGTATTCTCACAAAAAAAGCTGTACTCTCCATTTTTATCTACAAAAAGCATCCCTTTTTCAGATCCCCTGTTCTTCCAGAAGTTACTAAAACAATAGTAGCCTTCCCTGACCCTTTTGTATGTCCTTCTAAGATGATCTTTTATTTGGCTGAAACGCTCTTTTGAAATCAATCCCCTATTTTTAAATCGTTCTGCAAGTGCCAATGCTTTATCCTCCCCACCACCAAAGTATAGTCTTATAAGGACCTTTCTATACTCTGGATTGATATCTTCTCGCTGTAAAAGGAGGTATTTTGCATATTCAAAGGCTGTTTTTTCTATATAATTTTTATCAAAAAAAATCCCATAACTATCCCTTATTCTTTTTATATAATCTTTTTTATTTTCGTCTGACCTCCTCAGCAATCCAAGAATGCCAGTAAGCCTCTTTCGCTGTTTGAGAGTAAGCCATTGTGTTAGATGATCGAGTAGATAGACAGATGCAATATTCTGAGACTTGACAAGTCCCTTCCATAAGGGGATCCAGGGTTCACCACTATTATTA
>CAYSBA010000140.1:0-581 GCA_964429075.1 uncultured bacterium | reverse complement strand
GTTAAAGACATAAAATGGGTGAATATCATCCCTTAGATAATAGATTTCATTGCCATAAGGCTTCCAACCAAGTGCCATTGCAAGTATATATAAAAAGGGTTTTATTGCTGACCCTGTCTGTCTTTTTCCCATCCTCAAAAAGTCAAAATCCCTGTTGTAATAGCTGGACATATAGGTTACTATCCTTCCCGGCCCATCTAAAAATACGAATCCGCTCTTGATAGAAGGTTCCTGTTCTATATCGCAATGAAGGGTTGAATCTTCATCTCTGTCTCTTATTGAAAAAAGGATATTCCTCCCATCTTTCAAAATAGCTTTGATCTTACTTTCTGCCCTCATTAGTTCCCTTTTCGTGATATTCCTGCTACCTTTTTTGTATATCAAATAGGATTGTGCTATTCTTCTTATTGCTACCTCGTCCACAACACACACAAAAGAACCAGTTTTAATAAATATTTTCTTATTCTCTTTAAAGATCTTTCCAACATAAAATCTATGGACTAACGGCCTTTCATTACTCATCTTAGACTTATCAAGAAAGATAGAAAGACCGTTTATACTGATGTCAAGCTCTGTAAGCC
>CAYSBA010000139.1:0-4608 GCA_964429075.1 uncultured bacterium | reverse complement strand
AAACGTGTGGGTGCCTCTGGCTTAATAGGGAAGCCGGTGAAAATCCGGCACGGTCCCGCCACTGTAACAGGGGTAATACCGCACTGATATCCACTGGGTAAAGTCCCGGGAAGGATGTGCGGGGGTCAAAAAGGCCCACCTGAAGTCAGGAGACCTGCCCATACGTTACAACATGTAACTCTTCGAGGAAAGAGGCATGTTGAGATATTTTTTTATAATACTTTTTTTTGAACTTCTGCTGAGCAATCTCTCAGTTGCAGCTGAAAAAGAAAAACAAAGACCCCCTGAAACAAGAGCACCTGCAATAAAAATAACAGCACAACCTTTTTTACTGAAGGATAATTCTATACCACAGACATTGGATATTGATATCTCGCATTCCCTCGAAAGGGTGCCAGGACTGATACTGTCAAGAAGCGGTGGTCCCTTAGATAGCATTGGATTTCTATATAGAGGATACAGCAACAAAAGAACAGAGATTTCTGTCGCAGGTATCCCAATAAACAGCCCCTTATCAGTATGGTTTGATCTTTCTTTAATACCTCCAACTTTTATAAGACAGATTGAGTTAAACAGAGATGAATCGGTTCAGAAGTTATCCCTATCCGGATCTTCTGTAAATCTACTTACCCGTGATGAGCCAAACGGTATTTCCTTTGTAACAGGATCCTTTGGCACCTACACAACAAATGTATCATCAGAAATAGCAGATACTATTCTTGAGCTTGATATAAGCAGGACAGAGGGTGACTTTGAATACAGACCTGTATTCTTTGACCAATCCACCGGAAGGTTAAAAAGAAGGATAAACAACCAAAAAAGAAGATACGGTCTACATATTAAACAAAAAAAAAGTGGTGTTGAAGGTATGTTTTTATGGATGAAAAGAGGAATCCCGGGCTTTGATACCCATCAGGATCCAAATGCAGAGGAGAATATTGAAGATCACTGGATTAAATGGGAGAAATTCTTTCTCTTAAAAGAAAACATCTTAGAAATTGAAACAAGGGTTAGATACTCTTTTTTGCACTTTCAGGATCCGGGTACAGATGAAAGTCCCTTTAACCCAAAGTACTATATCAATCGTGGACTTGAGTTTGATATCTCTACAGATCTTGAACGACAAATTTCTGGATGGGATATCCTGTTACCCATCTTTATATCTTATACAAAGATGCTGGAATACTGGAAAGGTGGCTATCCTGAAAGGCTCTTTCTCAGTCTGATGCCAACGTTAAAAAAGGATGTAGAATATGGTGGGGCCTCTATTAAGGCTGGAGTTATCACATCAACGGATAGGGGTATGCAGCCAACATTCGATTTAAAAGGCTATATAAATGCTGACCATTATCAGAGGTTATCTATAAGTCTAACAAAGGGATCAAGATTTCCAGATTTTTATGAACTATACTATCCTGATGAAGGTTACCTGAGAGGGAATCCTGATCTAAAAAATGAAGATATCTATAACATATCGGTTGCCTATTCCATAGAGAATTCAAAAGAGAGATTGGACCTTGAGTTCTTTGTATCACCAGCAATAGACGAAATTGTTTATGCAAACATAAATGCTTACACTATATCACCGATAAACACCGGCAGGAGTCTGCGACTTGGATTGACATTAAACAACAGGGTAGCAATCTTCAAAAATCTATCTTTCTGGCAGGAATATTATTGGACCATAAGCAGAGTGAAGGAAACAGGTGCCTCTATCCCGGGCATACCTGTAATAGTCTACAACTCAGGTTTTAAATACAACCATGGTTTCTTCAGCTGCATGATATGGAGTCATTCAAGATCAAAGAGCTACGTCAATCTTACTGGAGGGCTGACAACACCAGGATATATGGTAACAAATTTTGAATGTAATCTTGTATTACGAAAAGATATTTTGGTTGGATTAAGAATTGATAACCTCACTGACAGAAAGGATAGGGTAGACAGAAATAGAATGCCTCTTCCAGGAAGGGCCTTTTATCTATCTATAGGATGGAAGCCAGAGGGAGTATGAAAGCAGTGATTATAATGTTAATCTTTTTATTTTTGTGTAGTTGTGGTCTTGATGAAAACTCATCCATACCTGTTAGGGTACCAAACAGAAGGGATCTCTATCCCGAGAGGATATTTGTTGTAAAAAAGGGAAACAGGATCCTTTTGTATCTTTTGAGGGCTGCAAAAATAGATACGACCCTGTATATCAATACAAACAAAACTTCCTACAAGCTTGCTGTAAAACCAGAACAGCGGCTTGTAAAAGACCTCGGGACCTATGATGACAGAGATATCACCGTAAGGATACATTCAGATATCAATCCATCAGATCTGTTGTACAGACCGATAGATAGCCCCGGTAGTTGTGTAAAGACTCACTTTGCAGAGGGTGGTACAACAGCAAATGATTTATTCAGGATCAGCAAAGACACCCTCGGTATTGTCAATTCTGGTGACAATACAATCTCCTTTGTACGATTGACCGATCAAAAGTTCTATGCACAAAGGACAATCGAGACATATGGAGTAAATCCCTTCAGGGCACTGTATGATAATGGATATATATATGTAACTCTATTTGTGGATAACAGGATATCAGTAATTGACCCACTATCCGGAGAGGTCCTATCCCTCATTGATACACCTGCTATTAATAGAGAGTTTTACTTCGATATAGATGTGGATTGTGATAATGATGGTCAGCTTGATGCAAATTTCTGCAAAAGATTCATTCCACGACATCCAGAGGCTATTTTTGGATCTGACAATAAAATCTATGTCTCCTATGTAAACTTTTTAAGACGATCAAGACCGGAAAATGGTGAATCTGCCTATTTTGGACCAGGGTTGATTATCGAGTACTCAATAGATAATTCTACTGGTAATATTTCATCAACTGGTAGATATATTGAATTACCATTCAAGAATCCACAGGCAATTGTTCCATACAATGAAAAAGAGTTGATGATTTTCTCTTCAGGAACAATCGACTTTCAGGGAGAGAACAACCGGCCACAGATCACAGATGACTCTGGCATTGTATTTTTAGATAGAGATACCTTTGAAACAACTAATATCAAAGATACAGGAAAGTTTGGACCTGGCACAGGATGTATCGATCTTAAGTCAAGAGCTGTTGTTGTGGGCAGTCTCGTTGTACCAGAAATCATGATTATAAATGAAGATGGTGAAATCTCAAAAAAAGAGATTTCTGAGGATGGGATAGAATCAATCTTTTCTACCATATGCCTCCCTTATGGCATTGCCGTATCAACTGTTTTCAGTCAGGATAAATTGATATTTACTGATACTATCGGTCAGGATCTGGTGCCCTTTGAACAGGTTAAGATTGGTACAGGAATGCCCCTTTTCCAGGGCCCTATAGATCTTGTTCTTGACGACAGGACAGACTCTGATGGTAGCTACAGGCTTTTTTTTCTGATGGGGATAGATTCAAGTGTGGGTTATCTCGATTTAGCCTGTCTTACTGGTTTTTTCCGGGAGGATGCAAAATGAAAAGAATATCAATTGTATCTATATTCATAATTCTGGTTTCATGTGGCACTCAGAAAAGTGATCTTCTTTTTTATCCACCTGTTCTTGCTTTTGCTCATCGAGACGTATGTATAAAACCACATATTTATAGACTCTTAAATGATGGTCTTAAGGAGCTGTCCCTGACACAGGATTGCAAGATCCTTGATGGAGGCAAAATGCTTACTGAAGATGGTTTTCTTAGATTTCAGGACGGCATCAAAGAGATTGAGATAAGTTGTGGGGATAGTATAGTAAAGGTTGAAGTTGTCTTACAGAATGGAGTTAATTTTTTCTTCAAAGGTAGCTATGACTTTCAAAAGGGGGAAGGTGGTGGATATGGATATGATAGACTACCCGATGTTATTGAAGGACCGCCCCATGGAGGGGGAAGATATGCAGGCTCTCTGGATGTACTTTCTCTTGGTAAGGGTGGTAAAATAGATCTTTTTGTAAATATATATGATGCAGACGGTCCTGATTTTATTATCTTTGAAAACCCATTTGAGATAATCGGAGGCGGAGTATATACTGAACCTGCAGAGGTATCTGTCTTTTCTGACAGTGGAAAATATACATATCAATGCGATGTCCAAAGCGGGCAGGGCTGTGCAGGGATAAATCCGGTTCTGTATGATGGTGAGTGTCAACCTTCGCCACTTTCTGCAGATAGTGGTGGTGATACCTTTGATCTTGTAGATAGTGGTATCTCCTTTGTCAGAGAGATAGAAATCAAAGATCTATCGAGCAATACTGATCATGTTGATGACAAATCTGGCTTTGACCTTGATGCAATTGCTATTTTAAATCCGGCTCCACCAGAAAATACAGATATGGAGATTGAAATAAAGAGGGCATCTGTTGATAATCTTCATGCATTTTCACTTATGCCAGTATTCAAATCTAATGATGTCTTTTTTGCACCAATAAACTTTAAATGCACCCCGGAAGGTGAATCTGATCTTCCTATATATTTATTAAAAGATGGAGCAAGCAAAGAGATAAGCTGTAGTTACGGTGAGCTATATTTAAAGAGTATAACTCTTGAACCATAAGCTTTAATAACATTAACCTTAGTAT
>CAYSBA010000138.1:0-4682 GCA_964429075.1 uncultured bacterium | reverse complement strand
ACCCTGTAGTTATTAAAAAGACAACAACAAAGAAAGAGTACTTTAATCTTATCATTTTTCATCCTCCAGAGGCTTTGGAATATACCTACATGAATTATCCTGCATACAAAGATCTTCCTTAATTACCCTACCACCACTTGAAAGATAAATACCCACCATATTTGCCATAAATGTCTGAACATCAAAGGCACGATCAGGTTCAGGTATGGCAAAACCATGAGCTCCCTGTGGGCTAATGTATGGAAATCTTACAGCAGAAACACCGGTTGGGGTGTTTATTGTAAGACGAAGAGGTACATCAGGGGATGGTGCATCAAAACCGTCGGTGTTCTGGTCGAGATCATCAGGATCAAAGAGGATCTCCCTGTTGTCAAAACGTTTCAATTTTTCTAATGCTTCAAGTACATAATTCTTGATAAGAAAATCGTTTTGTGAGGTGCCGTATCTACCATCTATATGAAGATAGTCAATTAACCCTGCAGCACGAGCCTGTGCAATACCGGTGTTTATTGGCACATTCATATCACCTATTGTATTTATGATAAGCACATTTGACGTCACTCTTCCTTCTGGTCTTATAAAAAGTGGCTCAAGAAAATACCTTCTGGCATAGTTTATCGGGTCCCCCTTTTCAAGGATCATCTGTGCAAGTCCCATGAATCTTCTCATATCTGGAGTCTGACGCTTAATTCCAAAGCCCTCCTGTATTGCAACAAGTGGATCTCCTTTTGCGTATGTATCTGTTTGAAATTCCACATCCATCCCAAAGGTATCTATCTTCTTCAAAACCTCCTGCGAATCCGGGTCTATTATCTCTATTACAAGCCCATCTCCTCTGTCAGATGGAATCTGTAACCTAAAGCTGCCATCATCTTTAACCAAAATGGAATCGACTTTGTTATTCTTAAGATTTGTAACCCGGATGATTTTATCTTTGATCTCTGCCGCTTCTATCCTGAAAAATGGGACTTTTGCCTCCTTATTAACATCATTTGTTATAAATTCAAAAACGATATTGCCATCTCCATCTGGAATACCGGCAATGATGGGTCCCATAATTTGAAGGAAAACTGCCTCTACGACTCCCCCCTGTTTTGACCTGATACCAATGTCAAGCAGGCCTCCTCCACCTGAAGTTGGTGCAGCAGCAATGACCCTTGGTTCAACTGCAGGGAGAATCATGGATTGTATCCCACCCAAAGACTCTCCCCAAATGTAATATCGATTTTCTGGACCACCCGCATCACATACACCATCTCCATCAAAGTCTCCTGCAATATCACGATGTCCATCACCGTCTGTATCATACTCCCAATGATAGGTACAGAAATTGGATAAAACCCTGATAAGCTGCATATAATCCACGGTAGTCTGTCTTACCATGTCTCTTGTCCTGAATGTATCTGCTGTCCAGTAGTCACCCCCGGAATCTATTTTACCATCACCATTTAGATCTACTGCCCTGCCTAACTCAAGTGCGTCCATAAAACCGGATATACCAAGACTTTTAGCCAGATCTTTTACTGTATCATAGTTTGAACCTACAAGATCTTTAATATCCATGCCGTGATGGTAGGCATCTATAGCAACGGTTGCGATACCATATTTGGCCATAAACCCAGCAAAACCGATCATTTCAATCTTGTTGGAGGTATAACCATGACTGTATATCACAACTGGGAATGGAGGTTTGTAGCCAGAATGTCTTTTAGGCACTGCCATAAAGGCATATATTTCCCCTGTAGATAGTGCATCTATCAAACCTGTCTTTGGGTTTATCTGAAATACCTGATCAGCAGATAGGGTTATAAAATCTGGTGAATCAAATGAAAACATAGCTAAATAATCGACATATTTGTAAGAATCCATCAATGCTTTTATACCCTCTGACATGTCTGGCGCAATTAAAGCAGCTATTGTATTTGCTATATTAGTCAATTTTTTTGCACTTAATACATACGAGTCGTCAGTTAGTTTGATCAAACCAGAAACAACAGGAGAGAACCACAGCGAGAGTTCTGAAAATGGTCCATAGCCATACAGACCTTCCCTTATTGCAACAAGATCGTTTGAAACACACTGGGTTGTAAATGCCCAGGTAAATGCAACAACAGAAATATCGAGGCCATACTTCGGTAGAACCCTAAGCAGTGGTCTTAATTCATCTGTCTGCCAGATGTGATTAATATATTTAAATGGAGATACCACAGGTCTTCCGTCTGCACCATAGAGTCTCTTTGTAAGGACTACAGCATATTTTGAACACTCCTGGAGTGGGACAATAGGTCTTATTATCAGGGTATTCGTCTGAAAATCGAAAAAATCAACAAGATCATCATAAGGATCTGCAGCTCCTGGAAAAAGATTGGGCCTATCCAGGATACCATCTCCATCTGTATCCTCTCCAAAATCAAGGACCCCATTACCATTTTTGTCTTCATTATAGGTCTCAAAAACAAGATTAGACCCATCTTTTCGTGGATCGTTTGCAAAATAGTTGTTATTCTTTTCTAATGTTACAGGGAAGTTGCCATTTCCGAGATCGAGTTTTACAGCCTCTCCAAAGTGCGGTGAATCTTCATCTATGTTAAACACATAGATGGCATCGTCTGTCCAGTCGAGATTTGAATGTCTTTTTTTGATATCCTCTACATCGAGTGACCCTGTGAATGATACGGTTATCGGACTATAGGTGCCAAAGCCATCGAGGGTGTTTATCAATCTTCTTACCCTCTTTTCCATATCAGTAGGGGCATCAAGACTAAAGTTCAACCTGAGATTGGTTGGAGAATCTGGATCTGGTTTGGTAGCAATATCTATAGGGAATGGAATATCCGGAACTGGAGTTGCATATAGATCAAAAACCACCCTTACACCACCGGAATCTTCACTCAAAGAAAGACCCTTTAGGTCGGTATTCTGACAGCCAATTCCAAACAATAAGATAAAAATTATAAAATATATACGTGTTAACTTCATAATCATTCCCACCCTATATTGAATTTTACCCTGGCGCACCATACAGTGGACATGTCCCTGCCATCAGAGAGACGAAATACGAGGGAGGGGAAGAACCAGCCGGTTTCAAGAGTTGCTCTGAGTAATAGACTGTTAACTAAACTTTTTGTGTAATCAATACCCACATCCAATTCTGCTCCATAATCTTCTGGTTTTGAAAGTCTGCCTACATAATTAATATTCTGCCCACCTTCCAGAAGGGAGTATAACGGATCTACAACAGGTGCAACACTTCTGGCATAGAAGGCCTGAATCCTTAACTTAAAGTCATAAAGTGGCCCCAATAAAAGACGTGGCCCCACATAAAGTGCATTTGTCACTGCACCATTAGTCGGTAAAAGATCTGTCCCGTAGGGTTTCTCACCGGTTATTGAAGGATCGGCCATTCTATAGGCAGAAGCTGCGCTCTGCCATGCCAGAACCTCTTCAAAAAGAATAAGACCAACATTATAATCCGGATTAAAAACAAAGGCATTCATCTTATTATCGTTGGGATCAGAATCACCTGAGGCATAACCTATTTCTAAAGAAAGATCAGCAAAACTACCTCTTGCACCGGCAATAAAGACTCCACCACCCTGCAAGACCTTTACCCCATCTGGTGCATTTTGATTTCTTAACTTTTGTGTACTGCCTGTTATAAAAACACCCTCTGCCTCTGAGTAGAGTCTTACCCGTTGTATTAAAGGAAGGTTTGTATTTAATGGAAATTCCCATTTCCCAAAGAGATCGACTGCAAGTGCTTTTGTTCTGTCAGAGGATTCATTACCATCGATCTGATATCTATAGGTAATATAACTACCGAGCTGATGTTCCTCATCTTTTTTAAAGAGGATTGCAAAAATAAAATTATAACCACGATCTCCATTATTAAGTTTTGCAAGTCTATCTCTGTATACAAGATCTAATGCAAGGGCAGTAATAATATCCTCACCCCATGAACCACCAGAGAATGCATAAAAGGGCTTTGTAGCAAAAAGAACCCTCTCTACAAGATCACCATAATGTGTATCGCCAAACATAAACTCATCTTTTCTCACTCCACCGTTTGCAAATATACCAAGTCCCCAGTCTGATAAATTCTGCCCTATCTCCCAGATACCGTATGATGTCTTATAACGTAGATATAGCTCTCTCATTTCAAAGTCTCTTATATTGATAGGTCCAGTTTTTGGATATTCAGCATAGGTTGCATATTCACCATGATATTTACCAGCAATAGGTCCATTTAAAAAGTCAAATTGCGAAAACAGGGTTAGATTCTTATTTATTTCAATATGTGGTGATAATCTAAGACGTGTTTCAAAAATGTGTGATTGAGTCATACTGTTGCCATCTCTGTCCACAGGAAAATCTGATAATCTTGTATATACAAACCTGAAACCCCCTTTAAAACTAAAATCTGAATTCACTTCCTTTTCATTTTGAGATATTGTTGATTTTTTTTGTCTCTCCACAGAAGGATTTTTTTTCGTATGAGCTTTTTTATTTTTAATAGTAATTCTTTGCTTTAAGTTCTTTTCTGTTTTTTTATCTTTTTCATTTTTCTTACTGTTTGTTGTATTCTTCTTGGTATAACTCTTTACATCCTTATCAGGAACTTTTTTTTCTGTTGCACCGGTATTTAAGCAGAAAAAGGTTAGAATGACGAATAAGATAATCAA
>CAYSBA010000137.1:0-4683 GCA_964429075.1 uncultured bacterium | reverse complement strand
ACTTTTTAAATAGATTTTTAAAAATTGTGAAGATTATCTCCAACTGAAATATTTGCTAAAGTTAAAAATATCTAAAAAGCCTTAGACTAAAACTTATTCTCTAAAATATTTATGACTTAGGAGAGCATTTGTTTATGTAAAATTATTTTACATTAGGGAAAAAGTCTTGTCACTGAGATTTCCATTTGATGGAACAACCCATAGATGGATACTGTTCTTTTGAAGGTTTCCTGCCCTCTAACAACGCAACAATAGCATCTCTGAGATCCCGTCTTGTTACTTTTGATTCATCCTGCCAGTTATCATCAATTCTTCCATGATAAACAAGCTCTCTATTCTCATCATAAACATAAATATCTGGTGTACAGACTGCACCATAGCTCTTTGCTACTTCCTGAGATTCGTCTCGTAAGTATGGGAAATTATATCCCTTTTCTTGAGCATGCTTTTTCATGTTTTCAAAGCTGTCTTCTGGATAGTTTTCTGCATCATTGGAACATATACCAACAAACTGCACTCCCCTGTCTTTAAACTCTTCACACAGTTTTATCAATCTATCCTCAACAGCCTTCACATAGGGGCAATGTACACAGATAAACATTATTACTAATACCTTTTTATCTTTGAAACTATCAAGTGTATAGATCTTCCCATCTATTCCGGGTAGTTTAAAATCCTTTGCCTTTGTACCGAGCTCTATCTTTTGAGACTCGAGTAACACCATCCTAAAGCTCCTTTTTAAGTTTTTCAATCAGTTCTGGCACAACCTTAAAAAGATCACCTACAATTCCGTAGTCAGCAACCTGAAAAATTGGCGCCTCTTCATCCTTATTTATTGCAACAATCACCTTGGAATCCTTCATGCCTGCTACATGCTGTATTGCACCGGAGATACCTATTGCAAAATATAGCTCGGGTGCTACTATTTTACCTGTCTGACCTACCTGTAGATCGTTGGGAACCCATCCTGCATCAACAGCAGCCCTGCTTGCTCCAACAGCACCACCCAGTAGATCTGCAAGTTCTTCGATAAGCTTGAACCCCTCCTGTCCTTTTGTGCCTCTACCGCCTGATACAACCACTCTTGCCTCTGTGAGGTCTGGTCTCTCAGATTTTGTCTCATGAAAGGCAACAAAAACTGTTTTATGTTCAACATCTGGTAAAGAGAGTTTTTCAAATTCAGTCGATCCTTCAGATTTCTCAGCCGCATCAAATTCTGTACTACGCACAGTAATTACCTTTGTATCTGCATTGAGCCTTATCCATACAAGTGCATTTCCTGCATAGATTGGTCTTTTGACTATAAAATCACCATCTTTTATATCAAAATCGAGTGCATCAGAGGCCATAGCTGCATCAAGCTCTGCTGAAAGTCTTGGGAGAATATCCTTTGTGTAGGTTGTACTTGCACCAATGATAAATTCATAACCCACTGTCTCTACAAGATCCCTGATAACAGCAGTATGAAAATCGGTATTACCTGGTGCCATCTCTTCTGAATCTAAATAATAAACCTTTCGAATGCCATAGCCTTCCAGTGAAGAGCCTGTACTCTCTGCCCCCACTCCCATCAGGACAAGGTCGATTGCGCCATCTGATAACTCTTTTATCTTTCTTGCAGCTGTAAGTGCATGGTAGGTTGACTTCTTTATCTCGCTATTTACTAACTCACCAACTATTAAAATATCAGACATCTTTTCCTCCCAAATTTATATTACCTTTGCAGTATTCTTTAATCTATCTATCAATGTATCAACATCGGGTAGAATCTCGCCACCGGACCTCTTTGGTGGCTCTTCGTATGACACAATCTCTATCTTATTTTCAATTGTTACACCAAGCTCCTCTGGAGTCATCTCTTTGATCTCCTTCTTCTTTGCCTTCATTATACCTGGTAAAGATGGGTATCTTGGTTCATTCAATCTGAGATCTGCTGTGATGACTGCTGGTAGAGCTACTTCAACATCCATCAACCCACCATCGACCTCTCTTGTTACAACAGCCTTTTTTGATTCTTCATCGATCTCTATTTTACTTGCAAATGTAGCCTGAGGTAGTTCTAAGATACCAGCAAGCATCTGCGCCACCTGATTTGAATCATCGTCAACCGCCTGTTTCCCCATCAAAACTATATCTGGTTTTTCCATTTCATAGACCTTGGAAAGTATTTGTGCAATGTTGTAGTTGTCGATGTATTCATCATATTTTACAAGAATGCCCCTTTCTGCTCCCATCGCAAGGGCACTTCTCATCTGGGTTACACAATCTGATGAACCAATAGTTACAATAAAGACCTCACCACCAAACTTCTCGACAATCCTCAAAGCCTCCTCTACAGCTATCTCATCGAATGGATTCACCACCCTGTTTAGCCCTTCAGACTCTATACCTGACCCATCTGACTTTAGCTTTATTTTTAATTCAGGATCAATGACACTCTTTACGGTTACCATAATCTTCATAGTTACTCCTTGCTACAATTATTGTGGGGTATAATATGACACATCATGGCATATTGTGTCAAGGTATAGCCTTTTTTGAACATAAAAAGACACAATATAATTTCAAAGACTAGAATAGAATAAAATATTATGGCCAAATTCTGTCTAACATTCTTGGAAATGCTATGGTTTCTCTTACATGATGTATTCCACAGAGCCAGGCAATCACACGCTCAAGACCAAGCCCAAATCCTGCATGAGGTACGCTTCCATATCTCCTGAGGTCGAGATACCAATCATAGGAATCCTCCGGAAGATTATGTATTTTCAGACTTTCAAGGAGTTTTCCCAAATCATACTCCCTTTCTCCTCCACCAACTATTTCACCGTAGCCTTCTGGTGCAATCATGTCACATGAGAGGGAGTACCTCTCATCTTCCGGGTCACGCCTCATATAAAAGGCCTTTGATTCTGCAGGGAAACGATGAATAAAGATGGGAGAATCGAAGTTTTCTGAAAGTGCAGTCTCTTCATCACCACCAAAATCGTCACCCCAGCTAATATCAAAACCCTTCTGCTTTAGCAATTTTATTGCCTCATCATAATGGATCCTCGGAAATGGCCTCTTTATCTTTTCGAGTTTAGATATATCTCTTTCGAGGATTTTAAGTTGCTCTATATCCTTATCCAATGTCCGTTCAACTATATACATTACAAGGTCTTCAGCAAGGTCCATGTCTTCATCAAGTTGCATGTATGCTACTTCAGGTTCAACCATCCAGAATTCCATCAGATGTCTTCTTGTTTTTGACTTTTCTGCTCTGAATGTCGGTCCAAAACAGTATACCTTCCCGAGGGCCATACACGCAGCCTCCATATACAACTGCCCTGACTGAGACAAAAATGCATCCTGTCCAAAGTAGTCAGTTTTAAAGAGTGTGGTTGTGCCCTCGCATGCGCTTGGAGTCAGAATCGGTGCATCAACCAGTACAAAACCTCTATTATTAAAGAACTCCCTGATAAAAAAAACCACATCGCTTCTTATTCTCGCTATTGCAGCCTGTTTTCGTGATCGCAGCCAGAGATGTCTGTGTTTCATCAAAAAGCCAACACCATGTTCTTTTAGCGAAATCGGGTAGTTTTCACATCTATTTACCACCATGTAATCCTTCAAAAAGATTTCAACCCCACCAGGTGCCCTTTTTTCTTTATTGACAGTACCTGTTATAATA
Source organism: uncultured bacterium (assembly GCA_964429075.1). GTDB lineage: Bacteria > CAYSBA01 > CAYSBA01 > CAYSBA01 > CAYSBA01 > CAYSBA01. Next base: position 1,010 of record CAYSBA010000137.1, on the reverse strand, counting down.
ATAGATGTCTCCTGTGATAATTCGTCAAAACCCTCGAACAACTCATCATCTATCTGACCTTTAACAAGAACACACTGCACAATACCGGTACCATCTCTTACTAACAAAAATCTTACCTTTCCACTACTTCTACGGTTGTATACCCAACCCCTGATCTCAACATCCTGGTCAATAAAATTGTTTAGTTCGTTGATATAGGCTAATTTCATACTCTTCTCCATAATGTGGGTTGAACTTTTATTCAACTTTTGTAATCTCTTCTTCTATCTCACTGGTTGTTTCTATCTCCTTTGTATTTGTATCTGGAAAGATCATCTCCCTTCTTATATCAAATGGATCTGTATAATCACCTGCTCTTTTCCTCTCTTTAAGAGGCTGGTACGTCCTTGTCTTTCTGTCTGCATATTCAACCTCAACAGGCTTCAGAAATAGACCATATAGTGAGACAAGTTTGTTTCTAAGAACAGAGCTGGAATATTTTTCAGTAAACCTGATGAGATTCACCCTCACTATCTCTTCCCTCAGTTCATCGTTCCCGATTATCTCTATTATCGCATCTTTGAGTGAGTCTTTATCCCCTGGCCTGTATAAAAGACCATTTACACCGTGGTCTATAAATTCCCTATTTGCACCTTCATCAGCCGTTATTATAGGTGTTTCTACTGCAGCCGATTCGAGTATAAGACCCTGTGCCTGTAAAAACATACCCACAGTACCTGGCTCATTTCCAAGCCCGGAAAATATGGCAAGTGAAGCATATTTTAAATAGGATAGTTTTTCCCTATACCCCACCTCTCCTACTACCTTTATACGATGTGAAAGCCCACATCTCTTAATATATTCTTCTGCAATATCTCTATTCTGAAAATCTCCTACTATAATTGCATTATGATCTATTTTATCTACAAGCTCTCTAAAAGCTGTAACAAAGGTTATGATATCATTTTCAAATAAGGTATCTGCATCGCAATATATATATGGAACTTTGACATTATCAGGCATCCTAAGGG
>CAYSBA010000136.1:0-4755 GCA_964429075.1 uncultured bacterium | reverse complement strand
GCAGATGCGAAATTGATCAGAACACCTGTGCTACCCAGGAAGATTGCAACCCTCCAGATACAGTATGTGTACAGAATCAGTGTGTCCTTGGTTGTCTGACTTCTGGATGCCCGGCTAATCAGACATGCAATCAGGATACTGGTTTATGCGGTGAAGATGCAACACAGATTGAAACATGTACCAAACAGGATACATCCTGCAACAACGGCACCTGTCTATTTAAATTGAAAGACGATCCAGATGGCATCTGTCTTACAGAATGTGATATCTTTTCAGACAACACAACCTGCGCAAATGGAGATGTATGTGCACTCTATTACCAGGCCGATGGATCGATGACCGGTGGCTGTTCTATTCCAAGAAATGGTGCACAGGAGGGTCAGAGCTGTGGTGGTCAGTATCCAGACTACACCTTCTGTGAGAAAAACCTCTTCTGTGTACAACAACAGGGTCAAAATACAGGTACCTGTGTGCGCTACTGTAATCCAGCTGATGGTGGGAGACCATGCCCCAACCAGTGTCAGTCTCTGCAGGGTGTGGACTTTGGAGGCTGTATCAGTCAATAAGGAAAATTAACTTTCTGGCCCCTTTATTGTCATTAATCATATGAAGGTACTTGAAGACATCCTTTTTGGAGTAAAAAAGAGGTTTTCAAAAGAGGCTGTTATTGAGTCATCTTCCTCAACGAAAAAAAGATTTGAACGTCCCGATTTTAAAGAACTTGTTGCAACCTATAGAGAAGAGATCTTTCACTACATACTTTCTATGGTACATGACTGGGATGATGCCTTAGATCTTACTCAGGAATGTTTTCTAAAGGCATACAGGTTTTATGATTCATATAGGGGTGAGGGCACTATCAGATCCTGGTTGTATAAAATTGCGCTTAATACCACAAGAAATTACTATAAACATAAGGAGGTAGAAAAACGGGCAAAAGAGAGATTAGGACAGGATGATTTTTTGTATCTTAGAGAGACTCCATACCAGAAAACCCTGCTGAAAGAATTAAAAAATAAAATCGAGTTACATCTGAATGAACTACCTTCATTACAGAGAGACATACTGCTTTTGAGACTCAACTCTTCACTCACATACAGTGAAATAGCAAAGATCCTTGACACCTCAGAAGAGAGTGCGAGGGTCAGCTTTCACTACGGCATCAAAAGACTGAGAAAGATGTTAGAGGAGGATGGCCTTGTGTAGTGAACAAAGCAGGATTGAAGATTTGATAATTGAATCTGTATTCAACAGCCTTGACCATAAGGACTATCAGATACTTAACAACCATCTTAAACACTGCAGTAGCTGTAGAAGGCTATCGAGAAAATATTCTGCAATTTTCTATGCTAGTGGTCTTTTAAAAAAGAACCACCCCGAGGTTGACTGGACAAGATTTACCAGTGACCTTATGCAAAAGATTGATAATGAAAATAGTCTCAAACAGCCAAGGTTATCACTTGCTCTGCCACTTAGTCTGGGATTTGCAGTTTTGATTCTTCTTTTCTTTACAGCCGGCATCATTAAATTGTATACACCACAAAAGAGACTTTTAGAACCACCAGTGCCTGTCAGGATCGCTACATCAGTATCTACAAAACCTTTTCCCATCCATCATAACACCTACAGAAAAAAGTCTTTTGCATCTGAAAGACTACCTGCTACTCATGTTCGTTCTATCCCTGATCATCCAATTTATATTGTTCCCCTTAATCCTGCAGAGAAGGCCAGTATTATCGTCGATGTGCCAGATAAGAGAAGCTGGCACTGAGAATCAGATAACCACCCATAATAAAGGCAGGTATACTGCACAACCAAAATACGTTAACAAGTCCAAAGAATCTTGTCAAAAAACCAAAGAGTGTGCCTCCTATAAAAATACCTACATCAAAGGCCATAAGATAAAAACCATAGGCCCTCGATCTGTTATAGGCCGGTATATTTTCAGCAACATATCCACTTGTTGAGGGCATAAAATTTCCAAAACCAAGTCCCAAAAAAATAGCGGCGATAAATAGAGTTGGGTATGAGCTGCCCCAAGACAACAAGACCATAGAAGCCCCATATATCAAAAGAGAACTGCCCATTACTAAAGGTTTTTGATAACGATCACCCAACCATCCCAAAAGTAGTCTTGTCATAATAATAGCAAGAGACATTATAAGATAGAAAGTACCTGCATTAAGATCTGTTGCCTTTGTGTTCAAAAGCTGGGGCAGAAAGCTAATAATGACCCCATAACAGAGTGTCAATGAAGCCAAAGATAGTGTTGATAACACAACGGCCTGGTTTTGAAATACTGCACTATAATTGTTGTCCTGCAGGATTTTATCATTATTCTGATTTTCTTGAACATCCTTTTTTGGTAGTAACAGACTTATTGTCAGGGCCAGAAGTGAAAAAAGAGTTGAACATATAAAAACGGGTTTCATTGTAAATCTGGTAAAAAGATAGTGTCCTATTGGGGGCCCTATCACAGAGGCCAGTGTAGATGCAATGCCGTAATACCCAAGTATCTTGGATCTGTTTCTGGATGGGGCAATATCAACAACAAAGGTAATCGCAGCAGTTGAGTACAGGGCAAGACCACTTCCATTAATAATTCTAAGTGGAAGAAAAAAGTAGGGATTCTTTATCGTAATGTAGAGAGGAAGGGTTATCAAAAAGATCAGACTTCCTGTAACCATTGAGATCTTCCTTGATGTTTTCTGGATCACAACGCCAGCAGGGAAACGTGTTGCCATAACACCTATTGCAAATGATCCCATAACCATTCCAACAAGGGTTTTGTCGGCTCCGAGCCTCTCAAGGTATAGCGGAAAAACGGGAAACAGAATGCTCATCGAGGCAAACAAAAAGGTGTTGGCACAGAAGATCTTTATAAAATTACGCCAGTCCATCTGGTCAATATTAAGACAAATAGGCTGTTCAGTAAAGATTGTATGCCGGTTCAAGAGCACAAGATTTGACAATAAGATATTGATATCATAAAATAGTTTTGAAAAAGGAGGAAAATACGATGAAAAAAGTCTTGTCACTCTGGTTCATAATTACCTTTACTATTCTTTTTGTAGGGTGTGGTGACAATAAACCGTCTAAAAACAAACCATGTAGTTTTGATTCAGATTGTAATACCGGGCAGATTTGTGTCGATAATGTATGTAAACCAATAATTGAAGGTTTCTGCCGGGATGATAAAGACTGTCCTTCTGGCAATATTTGTATTGAAAACAACTGTGTTTCTGGCTGCAGGGCCGATGCCGATTGTCCTTCTGGTTATATCTGCAGTAAAAATAACAGCTGTATCAAAGGATCCTGCAATAGTGATTCCGACTGTGACCCGGGTTATAGATGTATTGACAACACCTGCCAATCCAGCAATCAACCCAGAATCAGCCTTGATAAAAATAAGATTGATTTTGGCTCTATAAGACTTGGAGTTTCTGTTACCGAGGATCTAACCATAACAAATATCGGTATGGGTGATCTTATTATATACTCCCTTGAACTTGAAGATCAAAACGATACTGAGGTCACTTCTGATGCCTTTTCTGAAAATAATATCACCATTAAGACAAACGAAAGCTACACCATATCACTTACCTATACACCAGAGCCACCACCTACTGAACTTGCCGACAACCTCCTCATCTCAAGTAACGATCCTGAGGGCCTTATAAGGGTACCTCTTGTGAGCAGTATCAAAGGAAATCCAAAATTTACAGCATTGAAAGACCCCAACGATTCACAGTCAAACGTAAACGAACTCGATTTTGGGACACTACCTGTTGGTGCAACAAAGACTATAAGCTTTTATGTTATTAATCTTGGTTCTGGCAATGCCTTCTTAGAGGTTGATGAGGTAAGGACCGATCCACTCTCAAGCACAAACTTTACTGTAACCACCGATTCAGAGCTACCTGTTTATTTAAACACCTTTGAAGGTGAGATAGATCAGAGCACTGCACTGAAGATAGATGTTACCTTTTCTCCATCTACAGAAGGCACCCACCAGGAGAAATTAATTATTAGCAGTAATGATGAAGATTTTCCAGAGTACGAGGTTATCCTCCTTGGAGAAGGTGTAAATACTACCTATAGCCTGGAGGGCTGTCCTTTAGATTTCGGAACGGTTGACGTTGGAGATTCTGCTGAAGGTCAGATATCGATCAATGCAATCTCCTCTCTCGGGGTTGAGATACAGGATGTGTCGTTAAGCTCAGGTAGTGATGTCTTTAGCATTGACTCTATACAACCTCAACCACCTGTGTCACTCCAGGAGAGTGATAAAGTGGATATCGGACTATCTTTCAGGGCTCAACAAGAAGGAGACTATCAGGGAACACTTACTATAACAACAAACGATTCAAATGAACCTGAGACAACATGTGATCTCTATGCAACTGCTATAGTACCACCTGTTTTAGAGGTTGATCAGACCTCAATAGATTTTGGTGAAACAGCAATAAACACACAGTCTGTAAAGACACTTGTTATCTCAAATACAGGTGGTAGCGATCTTCACATATCTTCTATCGATCTGACAGACCAGAATACACCTTTTTCCATTCCGGATATTAACAACCTTACTGTGGCTCCAGGATCGCAGTATACTCTAAATATTACCTTCAGTCCTCAGTCGGTTGGCAACTATCAAAACAGTCTAACAATTCATAGCGATGACAGGATTAATCCAGATCTTGAGATAGGCTTAAGTGGAAGAGGGGCTGTCTTTGACGCATCGGTAAATCCAGG
>CAYSBA010000135.1:0-4816 GCA_964429075.1 uncultured bacterium | reverse complement strand
TTGTTAATGATTTCAATGTATTAATATCCCTTTTGGATTCAAATAAAGAATTTCGGTCAGCTCTAATGAGCCCTATAACAACTCCTCAGGAAAGAAGAGCCATAATTAAAGATATATGCAGCCTTTTAAAAACATCAACAATCTTTAGAAATCTTTTATTGGTAGTATTAGATGCTGGAAGAATAAATCTAATATACGATTTAAAGGATGCCTTTATTCAGCTATATGAACAGAAAAAGGGCATTGAGAGGGCAGAAGTGGTGTTGCCTTTTGATGCAGATGGCAATGTTACTGAAAGGTTCAGACATACTTTAGAGGAGTTTTTTAACAAAAAATTCAAACTTCAATTTAAAAAAGACACAAATATTCTTGGTGGGTTTATACTAAATTATAAAAATATAAGATACGATTTTAGTCTAAAAGGTGAGCTTAACAGAATCAAATCACTTTTAATTTCCTGATGAGGTAGATGATGGCAGAAAAAATAAGTGCTGAAGAGATAAGTAAGATCATTAAAGAAAGAATAGAAAAATATGACTCACACTATTCTCTTGATGAGGTGGGAACAGTCTTGCAGGTGGGTGATGGAATAGCTCGAGTGTATGGGCTTGATAAGGTTATGGCCGGTGAGCTTGTAGAGTTTGAAAATGGTATAAAAGGTATTGCTCTCAATCTTGAAAAGGGTAATGTGGGTGTTGTTATAATGGGCGAGGATATTCATATAAAGGAGGGATTTGAGGTAAAGAGGACAGGATCTATTGCAGATGTCCCTGTGGGTAAAGAGCTTCTCGGCAGAATCGTAAATCCACTGGGTGAACCGATAGATGGTAAGGGTCCGATAGAAGCCAGTGAAAGACGTAGAATTGAAATAAAGGCACCGGGTATCATTGTACGTGAGCCTGTAAAAGAGCCTTTGCAGACCGGTATTAAGGCTATAGATTCAATGATCCCTATTGGTAGAGGTCAGAGAGAATTAATAATTGGTGACAGACAGACAGGGAAGACCGCCATTGCGATCGATACAATTATCAATCAAAAAGACACCGATGTATACTGTATATATGTTGCAATCGGACAAAAGCGTTCAAGTGTTGCTCAGGTTGTGGACAAGCTAAAGAAATTTGGTGCCATGGAGTATACAATCGTGGTAGCAGCTACAGCATCAGATCCTGCAGCACTTCAATTTCTTGCACCATACAGCGGCGTTACAATGGGAGAATATTTCAGAGATAACGGTATGCATGCCCTTGTTATATACGATGATCTTACAAAACAGGCACAGGCCTACAGACAGATATCCCTGCTTTTAAGGAGACCTCCTGGAAGAGAGGCATATCCTGGTGATATCTTTTATCTCCATTCAAGACTCCTTGAAAGAGCAGCTAAATTAAACACAAAACACGGTGGAGGGTCACTAACAGCACTCCCTATTGTAGAGACTCAGGCAGGTGATATATCTGCATACATTCCAACAAACGTTATTTCGATCACAGATGGTCAGATCTATCTTGAGACAGATCTTTTTAATGCAGGGGTAAGGCCTGCAATCAATGTTGGTCTTTCAGTATCAAGGGTTGGTGGTAGCGCCCAGATTAAGGCAATGAAAAAGGTAGCGGGCATGTTAAGGCTCGAGCTTGCACAGTACAGAGAGCTTGAGGCATTTACTCAGTTTGGAAGTGATCTTGATGAAGCTACAAAAGAACAGCTTGCAAGGGGTGAGAGGCTTGTTGAAATATTAAAGCAACCACAATATTCACCAATGCCGGTTGAAAAACAGATAATATCTATATATGCAGGCACATCAACCAACAAAGAGGGCAAGATCTGGCTCAGGAAGTATCCCGTAAAAATGGTATCTGATTTTGTTAATTCACTTATTGAATTTATCGAAGATAACCGACCAGAAATTTTAAAAGAAATAAAAGAGAAAAAGGATATTACACCAGAAATAAGAAAGATGCTTGATTCTGCACTTGAAGAATTCGATAACCGTTTTTCAAAGGAGAAAGGAATAGATGCCAAGTCTTAGAGATATAAAGAGAAAGATAGCATCTGTAAAAAAGACCAGCCAGATTACCAAGGCTATGAAGATGGTGGCAGCAGCTAAGTTGCGTAAGGCCGAAGCAATATGTCATGCATCACGTGAATATTATAAAAACTACGCATTAATGTTTAGTGATATCCTAAGGCGTAAAACAGAGCTTTCTCATCCTTTAATCAATACAGAGTTCAACTATCAGACTGCAGAACGCATACTCCTTGTCCTGATTACAGCAGATAGGGGTCTGTGTGGAAGTTACAATCACAATATAATCAGAAAGGCCAGAGAGATTCTTGAATTTGAGGATAAGGAATTCTCACTTATACTCTGCGGAAGAAAATCTATAACCTTTTTTGAAAAAAGGAGCTGGCCAATTGTAGAAAAATTTCCAGGACTGCTTGAGCAGGATGATGAGGGTATTATAAAATTTAAAGAGTTTGTTGTGGATCGCTATTTAAAAGATGATTTTGATGCTGTAAGATTTCTTTATACTGAATTCAGATCGGCCATATCTTTTAAAGCAACAGAAAGGATTATTCTCCCTATAGTTCCTTCTAATCTCCTTGATTCATTACAAAGTCTTGATAGTTCTACGGTTGATTATCTCTACAGGCCAGAAGCTGAAGATATATTTGATATACTGGTTGATGAGCTACTACTCAGCTCAATTTCAAACATGCTGGCAGACTCAAGGGCAGCTGAACATGGTGCCAGGATGACAGCAATGGAATCTGCTACAAACAATGCCTTTGAGATGATTAACAAACTGACATTAAAGTATAACAGAGCAAGGCAGGCATCAATTACAAAGGAATTGATGGAAATTATTTCTGGTGCAGAGGCATTATGAATATAAAACAGGAGGGAAATATGTCCGAACTACCAAAAGGTAAGATTGTTCAGATAATGGGTGCAGTTGTTGATGTTGAATTTCCAAGAGAGGGATTACCAGAGATATATACTGCCCTTAGAGTTACAAATCCGGCTATCAGCGATAAAGAGTATAATCTTGTTTTAGAAGTTGCACAGCATCTTGGCCAGAATGTGGTAAGGACAATAGCCATGGATACAACAGATGGCCTTATGAGAGGACAGGAGGTACTAAATACAGGTAAACCTATATCTGTGCCAGTAGGTGAAGCTGTTCTTGGAAGAATTCTTAATGTTATTGGTGAGCCTGTTGATGAAGCAGGTGAGATTAAGACAGACAAATATTTTCCCATCCACAGATCTGCACCATCCTTAGAAGACCAGAGTACAGAACTTGAGATATTTGAAACAGGTATTAAAGTTGTAGACCTTTTGTGCCCATATGTAAAAGGCGGTAAAGTTGGTTTATTCGGTGGTGCAGGAGTCGGCAAGACAGTTCTTATTATGGAATTGATCCACAATGTTGCAAAGCAACATGGAGGATATTCTGTATTCGGCGGTGTTGGAGAAAGGACAAGGGAGGGTAATGACCTTTATCTTGAGATGAAAGAATCTGGGGTTCTATCCAAGGCTGCACTCGTATATGGTCAGATGAATGAGCCACCAGGTGCCAGGGCACGAGTCGGATTAACAGCGCTTACAGTGGCTGAATACTTCAGAGACGAAGAGGGGAAAGATGTTCTTCTATTCATAGATAATATCTTTAGATTTACACAGGCAGGTTCAGAGGTCTCTGCATTACTTGGTCGAATTCCATCTGCAGTTGGTTATCAACCAACACTCGGCACAGATCTTGGTGAATTACAGGAGAGAATAACCTCTACGAAAAAGGGATCTATTACAAGCGTTCAGGCTATTTATGTTCCTGCAGACGACCTGACAGACCCTGCTCCGGCCACAACATTTGCCCATCTTGATGCAACAACCGTTCTTTCAAGACAGATTGCAGAGCTCGGTATCTATCCTGCCGTTGACCCACTTGATTCAACAAGCAGAATCCTTGAACCGGGCATTGTAGGGGAAGAACACTATCGTGTTGCAAGAATGGTTCAGGAAATACTTCAGAGATACAAAGATCTGCAGGATATTATTGCAATACTTGGTATGGACGAACTATCAGAAGAGGATAAGCTCATTGTTGCAAGGGCAAGGAAGATTCAGAGATTTCTTTCCCAGCCCTTCTTTGTAGCAGAACAATTTACAGGAACCCCAGGAAAATATGTAAAGCTCGAAGATACAATCAAAGGTTTCAAAGATCTATGTGAAGGCAAATACGATCATCTTCCTGAGCAGGCCTTTTATATGGTAGGTACCATTGAAGAGGCTGTTGCAAAGGCAGAAAGACTTGCAGCATAAGGGTACTGGAAATGAGACTCACCATACTAACGAAAAGATCAGATTCTCTTGATACCAAGTGTGATGCAATCGTTATGAATACCTATGAAGGTCAGATCTGTATTCTGCCATCACATACACATTACATATCAACTCTACCTGTTTCTATCATAAATTTAAAAAGATCAGACAAAAGCCAGAAGGTGGCAATAAAAGGTGGAATTGTATGGGTGTTTAAGGATCATATAAGGATTTTTACAGAGGATTATATAAAAAAGAGTGATGAATTAAGTGAGGATCATGTAAAAAAATCTATACATGCAATTGAACGTCGAATAAAAAAAGAGGGCGAAACTGCTCAATCATTAAAAGAAAAAAGATGGCAGGAGACTATATTAAGATTAATAAAGGAACAGTAGGGCAGGCAGACTTTAATAGCTTAAAATCTTTTGTGGTTGCAAGCAAATAAAAAGGGGGGTATATCAAAGAAAGATGGACTATCGTGAACTT
>CAYSBA010000134.1:0-4835 GCA_964429075.1 uncultured bacterium | reverse complement strand
CAATGAATGATATTACTATTATCGGAGCAGGTATTACTGCAATTTATATAACTTATAGGCTAAAATTACTGTTACCGCAAAAGAACATACTGCTTTTGTTAACAGGAGGAAACATCGACCTGCTATTCTGTGGTGGAATTGAAGAGATAGGCTGCAGCAAAGAGGAAATAAATATTCTGAACAGTCTACTTGATGATCCTCTTTTAAAAGTTGTGATCTTTGATGAAAAAAAATACCTTTTCAATGAAATTGGTAAATACAGAGAGTATGAAGGAAGTATTTCTATCTGCAATCAAGATAATATAGATAATGGAGTATCAATATTTTATCCCCTCAACTTCAAATCCTGGATGATAGACCTTGCAATCAAGGGTATGAAGCATAGAGGAATTGAAGTAGAGGTACTACCAGTCAGTGGATTAAATCCCATAAGATCCTTTGTTTCAAACAGGATGTATCTTTTGTCTCAGGATCTCTCAGCAAGCGTAAAAGATGCTCTCATAGAAGAGCTTTTAAGTCATGGCAAAAAAGCAAGATTTGATACTATACTCATACCACCATATTTTAATATGGATTTTTTTAAAGTTATATCAAAAATTCTACAGGAAAAAGACAAAATTCTAAGAACTCTTCTCAGTCTTACAAGTCCTATCTTTGGTATTTCAATTATGAAGATGTTAATTGAAAAACTGAATGAAACTAACATTGAGATGTATTCAGCCACAGTTAATAAAATTGTATTTGAGTCAACAATAAATATATATACCTCAGATAATGTAAAATTTGACACAAAAAAAGTGATTTTCATACCAAATCCACTCGATTATCAAAAAACAGATCTTATGGTAGACAATAAAAAGATTGAATACAATTCAACAATAAATTCTGTTGACAGACTATACAGGCCATTAAACCACAGCAAAGAAATCTTGCATCCCGGTTTTTTTGTATATAACCCCGAAAATAACATTGATTTCTTTAATAATTTAGGAAGATTGGAAGATTTTTTAAATTCTTTTTTAAATTCGCAGCTATCTTAAATCTCAATTAGTCCCTTTTTTAGTGCCTTTGATACAAGTTCTACCCGCGAGCTTGTGCCAAATTTTCTGTAGAGTCGTGAAAGCACTGTCTTTACAGTACGCCATTGAAGGTTCATGACCTCACCTATCTCTGCATTAGTTAGCCCCTTTGCTACGAGCTTTAATACTTCAAGTTCCCTTACATCAAGTTCAGGCACATCAGTATCTTTGTCTATTCCGCTAGAAGATAGATGATTCCATATCCTCTTTGCAAGTTTTGGCTCGATGACAACACCACCCTGAGCAACATCAAAAATTGCAGCCTTTATTCTCTTGAAGCCAATCCCTTTGAGTATATATCCTGAAGCACCTGCTTTTATTGCCTCAAAGAGCTTATCAGTATCCTCAAATGTGGTCAAGATCAAGACTTCATTATGAGGATCTAATTCCTTTATCAACCTTGTAGCCTCTATTCCATTGCCATCCGGTAATTCAATATCTATCAGATATACATCTGCATTTTTTACGGTAAGATTTTCTTTAAAGGCCTTGTAAAAGGTTGCATATCCTACAACCTTAATTTCATCACTCTTATCAAAAAATCTTATCAGATTTCTGACATAATTAACATCGTCTTCAAGTATATATAATCTTACTGCTTGAAACACGGCTCAACCCTTTAGATGTTGTTTTAATATTTCACCACTTGTAATCAATTTATCCCTTCGAGCATCCTCACTGCCAGGCTCTATTACTTCAATCCTCTCTACTGACGACCAGGGAGTAAGGATCAATTTATTCTGGTTGTTTATTGGATATTCTATTGTCTCTTTTAAATCTCTTTTTATAGTGGTGTAGATCCCTTTTATCAATATGCCCACTGTATCTATTCCAAGTACAGTACCACGAAGGGTAATATCCGTATTTTTCTCTGTCTTTGGATGGGATTTCCAGTATAATTTAACCCTCTTCTGTATCAAAAAGTGTCCCCTTTTCTGTTCCATACCTACTCCTTTTTCTATAATTCACCATCTTCTATTAATAATTCACTTGGGCTCACCTTATCTTTTCCAACCTCTTCCTGCTCTGGTTCTGTCCCCTCTATAAATGCCGCCTTGACCGTCCATACATCTTTATTTTTTACTTTGAAACCACTACGTTTGTCTACATATTCAAATACGATTCCATCTGGTATGTAAAACTCTTTTTGTGATCTATTTATAATTGATTTTTTCATATATTCAAGCCATATAGGAAGGGCTGCCCTGCTGCCTGTTTCCCCTACCCCCAGAGGTTTATTGGGGATATCAAAGCCAACCCATACACCTGTTACAATATCTTTTGTATATCCCATAAAGAGTGCGTCGAAATAGTCATTTGTTGTCCCTGTCTTGCCGGCCACAGGTACACCAAGAGATGAAGCCTGTGCACCGGTTCCGTAAGTTGCCACTCCCTCCAGCATATTATGCACTAGGTATACTGTCTTTTCACCAAAGAGCTGTTTTGTGGGATGATTCAAGATATAGTATCCCTTTGCAATCTGCTCTTTGAAATTAAGAAGAGGATCCCCAAGAACGGTCCTGTCGTATATTACCTCATGATCCCTTGAATAGATCCTCCTGATAGCTGTCAGTTTTACCTCCTTACCCAACCTATTAAAGACACAATATACCTTAATGAGATCATATAGTGTCACACAGGATGCGCCGAGTGCAAGTGATAGGTTTTTCTTTAATTCTGTGGTAATACCCAATTTATAGGCATTTTCTACCACCTTGTTAATATCCATAGATTGCAACAATCTGATCGTAGGATTGTTCATAGAGTGTACAAGTGCCTCTCTCAGGATTATTTGGCCACGATATTCATTGCCATAGTTCTTTGGAGTCCATCTCATTTTCTGCTGTCTACTATCTATTGCAATTGCAGCATCAAGCAAAACCGATGCCTGGGTCATTTTATAATCCTTAAGGGCGGTAAGGTAGATGATCGGTTTAAAGCTACTACCGGGTTGTCTACATGCCTGATAGGCACGGTTGTACTCTGTTTTCATATAATTCTGACCACCCACCATTGCCTCTATGTAACCATATTTTGCGTTAACAGAAAAAAGAGCGCCTTCAACAACAGGCTCTTGATCAAGACTGAAAAGGATGCCCTCTTTTGGTATCATCTTATTTAACCAGGGTGCATCCTCTGCAAATAGTTTTGCTCTCTTTACTCTTCTGACAAGAATCACATCTCCAGGACTCAAGACCTCAGATGGTCTGTTTATTCTTACCGATGCCCAGTATACAGTTGGATCGGGTTTCCTTGCCCATCTAATATCTGAAGTTGGTATAACACCCTCATAATCTCCTACCCTTACTTTAACTATCTGTTTATCATCATTAACATCTGTAACAACACCTATGTACTGTTTGCCAATCGACGGATATTCATTTCCATACACACGCCTGTATGCCCTCAAAAATGCATCGAGGTCTTTAAGGTTAATCTTAAATAGAGGCCCTCTGTATCCCTGGCGTCTGTCAAGCCTGATAAGACCATTTTTCAAGGCCCTCTGGGCAGCAAGCTGAAGTTGAATGCTTGATGTTGTATATATCTTCAATCCACCTCCATATAGGCGATCTTCTCCAAACAACTCCTTTGTCTTTCTCCTGATATATTCAGCAAAATATGGGACTTTTTCAGTATAATCCTCACGTCTCCCCCTCACCCTGATCTCCTCGTTTATTGCATCCTCATACTCATCCTTAGTTATAAAACCAACATCAAGCATCCTTTTTAAGACATAGTTGCGTCGCTTTTTTGCCTCTTCTGGATTCACAAATGGAGAGTAGACTGAAGGTGCTTGAGGGAGACCTGCCAATACCGCCATCTCAGAAAGATCTAACTCCCAGACGTTTTTATCAAAGTATATTCGGCTCGCCTCCTGAACACCATAGGCACCATGACCCAGGTAGATCTGATTGAGATAAAGATATAGTATCTGATTTTTTGTAAAGTGACTCTCGAGGCTCATTGCCAAAATGGCCTCCTTTGCCTTTCTTATAAAGTTCTTTTTCCTACTCAAGAGCGTCCTTGCAACCTGTTGAGTTATGGTGCTACCCCCCTGAACTATCCTTCCGGCCTTAATATTTTTTATCGCAGCCCTGATTATGCCTTGTATATCAATTCCTCTGTGTTTGAAAAAAGATGCATCTTCACCTGCAATAAAGGCTTCTATAAGTTTTTTAGGTATCCAATTGTATGGAACTACCTGTCTTCTTTCATAAGCAAAAACAGCAATAGGATAATCCTCTATCGAATAGGCAATCGTCTCTTCTGGTGGGTTGTAGTCCTTTAACTTTGTCAAAGCCGGTAGGGTAGAATATAGGTAGATATAAAAGAATAAACCACAGACAAACAAAAGTATTGTCATCTGCACAACAATAAATATGGCTATGCCAGATAATCTTTTTAGCATCCTGACACTATGTTAATGGATATATACTGCCCCAGCTCTGACACCTTGGACATTTTAAATATACTTTTTTAAACTTAAAAGAGCAATCCCTGCAGACAAACTCCTCATCTATGTTGGTTACATCTTCAAGAATTTTTCTAATCTTTTCATCAACCCTGCTATCCATAAATATTCTTGCAAGAAGTTTTTTGGCCCTGAGCCCACCATTGCCAGATTCAATTAGCTTTATTAACTCATCTTTTGCGTCTTCTGTCCTTCTGCTTCTATAGAGTAACTGACAATGAGCAAGCCTGTAGGCTATATTGGAATTCTCATTAGCTGATCGTTCTAATATTAATCTTTCATAC
>CAYSBA010000133.1:3379-4839 GCA_964429075.1 uncultured bacterium | reverse complement strand
CGAAAGAGGAGGTAAAGGGGCTATCTGAAGAAAATTACAAAAAGAATCAAAAATATCTAAAAAAGCTGATGACAATCATTGCTCCAGATACAGAATCTGTCCAAAAAAAGTTTATCACGGCAGTCGGATTGAGAACAAACATCCCGATAATCGAAAAGGCAGCAACCTACAATGGCTATTTCAATCAGATACCAGATCTTGATGGTGTATTTAGAAGCAGCTATCTTGTAATGTCCCTTGATAAAAACTATCTGGGTTCACTTGCGCTCACTATTGCTTCTCTCTATCTTGGCAAGGGTGACCCGGTCTTAAAGATCCTTGATGAAACACAGATGGAAGAACAGGGAGTATCAGTACCTGTTGTGCTTTTAGTTGGTGATCAGCCCATACCGATAGATGAACATGGTAGACTTCAGATAAAATTCTACGGTCCTTCAGGGACATTCAAACATATAAGTGTAAGGGATATCATAGAAAAGCGGGTGGACAAAAAAGATCTTGAAGGCAAGGCAGTTATTATAGGTGCCACTGCATTGGGGACACACGATTTAAGGGCAAATCCCTTCGATGCAACGGCACCAGGGGTTGAAATAAATGCATCCATTGTAGAAAACATAATACACAAAGACTTTTTGATGCGTCCTAATAGCTTTATTACTGTTGAGATTATCCTTCTTATTTTATCCGGACTGATCCTTACAATTGTACTTAACAGATACAAGCTATATTATGGATTTATTTTTTTAATAGGATACGTCCTGCTTTTTAATCTATTTGATTTCAAACTTCTGTTTGAAAAGGGATACTGGCTCAAATCTTTATTCCCCAACCTTCAGAGTTTCTTACTGTTGGTTGGTATTGCCATATACAGATACATGACTGAAGAACGGGAAAAGGGTAAGATCAGAAAGGCCTTCCAGTTTTATCTGTCAAAGAGTGTGGTTGATAAGGTACTTGAAGACGTAGAAAACCTAAAACTCGGTGGTGAAAAAAGAGAACTTACCATACTCTTTTCTGATATTAGGTCCTTTACAACAATCTCAGAAGGCCTCTCTCCAGAAGCTCTCTCAGAATTTCTTAACGAATATCTGACTCCTATGACAAATATAGTCTTCAAATACGAGGGCACCCTCGACAAATATATAGGTGATGCCCTTATGGCAATCTTTGGTGCTCCGATTCACTTTGATGATCATGCAAAAAGGGCCTGCAACACTGCCCTTGATATGTTAGAAGAACTAAAGCGACTCAACGAAGACTGGGGAAGAAGAAAACTTCCGGTTATAAATATCGGCGTTGGAATCAACACTGGAGATGTGTCTGTAGGTAACATGGGATCTGATATCCGATTTGATTATACTGTTATAGGAGACAATGTAAATCTCGCTTCAAGGCTCGAAGGGATAAATAAACAATATGGAACCAATATTGTCATATCAGAATTTACAAAATCTGCTATT
>CAYSBA010000133.1:0-3369 GCA_964429075.1 uncultured bacterium | reverse complement strand
CTAGATCTGGTAAGAGTCAAGGGTAAACTTGAACCTGTCAAGATATTTGAATTGGTAAGTAGAAAAGAGAGAGCTGATCAATTTAGAGAATTTATCGAGATGTTTCATGATGGGTTGCAAAAATACAGAAATAGAGAATGGGATAAGGCAATTGCAGTATTTCAGCAGGCCTTACAGCTAAAAGAGGATAAGGCATGTACCCTCTATATCAAACGTTGTGAATCTATGAAAAAAAATCCCCCACCCGATGACTGGGATGGCGTCTTTATAATGACAACAAAATAGGACCTTATGCAGCAATCAAAAGAAATAAATAAGTACAGAAAGGTCTTACGAACTTTCCTTGAGTTAAACAAATTATCAACCGGTCATAACCTCGAAGAAAACATAGAAAGTATTTTAAGATCAGTCATTAAGGCAATAGATTGTGAAGCAGGCTCCATCTTACTCCTGCAGGATAACTTTAAAAACAATAATCTTATATTTAGATATGTGGTTGGACCAGGAAGTGGAGTACTAAAAAATAGGTCCATGGATCCTACAAAGGGCATTGCAGGCTGGGTTATTCAACACAGACAACCATATATATGTAATCACCCACAGAGTGATCCTATCTGGAATAGGGACATACAACAGCTTATAAAGATAGATACAAAAAATATACTTGCCGTACCATTAATCCAGGAGAACAAAATAATAGGTGCAATCGAGGTGATCAACAAGGATAACTCTGATTTCAATCAACAGGATATAGAGATACTTGAGTTTCTGGCCACACAGATATCAATCATATTTAAAAATTCCATGCTTTATAGTGACCTCGAAAAGAAATTTAATCTTATCTCAAAGATGCATGAGGTAAACCTATTAATTAGTTCCTCCCTAAATCCAAGACTTGTTATGAAAAGATCGATGGAGGCCACCTGTGAGATGCTTGAATGTGAACGAGCATCGCTGTTATTGCTCGATGAAAAGACCAATGAATTATACTTTGTTGTGGCCCTTGGTGATGAAGAGGAGTTAATAAAAGAGATAAGATTGAAAATTGGAGAGGGTATAGCAGGTAAGGTAGCTGAGACTGGTAAACCAATTATTGCCAATAATCTCGAGAAGGATGCAAGACACAGTAAGATAGTGGATAAAAAGACAAAATTCGTAACCAGAAACATAATCTGCGTCCCTATTAAGGTAAAAAACAGATTGATCGGTGTTCTGCAGGGTCTCAACAAAATCGGTCATTCAGGATTTGATCATAACGACCTTGAGATACTCATCTCTCTTTCAAACCTTGTTGCTGTCGCGATAGAGAATGCACAACTCTATCAAAAGCAAAAGCGACTGTTTTTAGAATTTAGTGAAGCACTTGCAGAGGCAATAGAGGTTCGCGATAAATACACAGGTGGACATATAAAAAGGGTGATGAACTATTCGCTTAAGATTGCTCAAAAGCTAAATCTTGAGCAAGCGATTGTAGAAAGGTTAAAACTCGGGGCAATCCTGCATGATATTGGTAAGATTGGTGTAGAAGACAGGATCTTAAACAAACCGGACAGACTTACTGACGAAGAATTTAATAAAATGAAAAAACATACCATTTATGCTGAGGAAATTCTCAATAAAATCGAACAGTTGAGAAGTATAATAGATGCAGTAAAACACCATCATGAAAGAGTCGATGGTAAAGGATACCCTGATGGTCTAAAAGGTGACGAAATATGCACCGAGGCAAAGATTATAGCGGTATGTGACGCCTTCGATGCCATGACAACAAATAGACCTTATAGAAAGGGACTATCTCTTGATGAGGCTATTAAGAGACTCAACGAAGGAAGGGGGACACAGTTTGACCCTGTGATTACTGATACATTTATTGAACTAATCAAAGATGGATCTATAAAGATTTAATTTTTTGACTTTGATCATCTATGTGTTAATAATAGAATGTGAAGATTGAAATTTTAGGTTGTTTTGGGGGTGAACTGCCTGGTCACAGGCCTGTCACCTTTTTAATAGACGATTCCATTCTCTATGATGCCGGATCTGTACTTACAAATTTAGAGGCCAAAAGGCTACTGCATATAGAACATATAATTATTAGTCATGCACATGTAGATCACATAAAAGACCTTGGGCTCCTTGCAGATGCCATCGGTACTTCTCCAAGAAAATCTCCACTTTTTCTACACTGTACGGATTATACTAAAAATGCATTGCTCAAACACTATTTTAACAATGTTGTATGGCCGGATTTTTCTAAGATAAAGATAAATTCAAAAAATGTAATTGAATTTTGCCAGCAAAAAATAGGCACTCCGCTTAAGATAGCTAAATACAGCTTTTTACCAATCAAAATGAATCATACAGTACAGACAGTTGGACATATAATCGAGACACAGGATATAAGGCTTGCAATCACAAGCGATACAACCTACAACGATAACTTCTGGGAACATATCAATTCTCTCAAAAGGCTTAAGGTCTTATTTGTAGAACTTAGCTTTCCATCAAGACACACAGATCTGGCTATTAAAAGTGGGCATTATTCGGTTGACATACTTGACAAAGAATTAAACAAATTAACCAAAAGGGATGTAAAAATATATCTTTATCATCTTAAGCCCTGGTTTAAAGATGAAATAATAAAAGATGTAGAAATCTTGAAAACTCATCACAGAGACCTCGATATTAATTTCCTTGAGCAGGGTTCTATTATTAATCTTTGATGATTTTTTATTTTCATCTATTTTTATGCTATATCCTTAAAAGAAACTATTATGCATTCTCCACTATTTTGGGCATATATTTTTTTTAAATACACCTTGCTTTTGTTGACCCTGACCTTAGGTGGTATTGCTGTCATAACTGATTATAAATACGGAAAGATTTTCAATCGCCATCTTAAAAAGGCACTTTTACTTTTCTTTATCTGGCTTTTAGCATACATACTTTTTTATAGTCTGATTATCTATTCACCCAATTCTGTTGGTTATCTGAGATTAATCAACCGTCCTACAGATTTTATTTTCTGCTTTATTGTGGCATTTATTATGTGGAAATTCGGAGTTTGGGCTGCAGGCGATGCCAAGTTGTTTATTGTTCTGTCAATAATGAATTTACCTATACTTTACCCAGACGGCACATTATTAAAGAAATACATCCCTTCTTTAACATTTTTAATGAATATATTTATACTTGCTTTTATTATCTTTGTGGCAAGATTTTTTTTGGAATCTATCTTTCATCTTATTAAGATTAGATTCAGGATTAAGATTAAATCCCTGATGAGTTTTATTCTCACAATGGCGATCTCTTTTGTAGGATTCTTTACAAGTTTCTCAATCATATCAGGGTTTCTTGACAGGATTGGCA
>CAYSBA010000132.1:4614-4848 GCA_964429075.1 uncultured bacterium | reverse complement strand
CTATAATAGAAACAAAAGAGATATTTCAAAACTACTGAAACAGGGTGAAGATATCCTGTGTCAGGTATTCAGAGAGGGAAATGATAATAAGGGTGTAAAGCTTACACTAAGGATTACACTACCCGGGAAGTACCTTGTATATTGTCCTTTTTCAGATTCGGTTTTTGTCTCATCCCTAATAAAAGATCCTGAAAAAAGGGAGTATCTAAAATCACAAATACTAAAATTTAAAAA
>CAYSBA010000132.1:0-4604 GCA_964429075.1 uncultured bacterium | reverse complement strand
TCTCAGAACGGCATCTGTTTTTTTTTTTTTTTTGTTGTTGAAAAGAGAGATAGAATTATTAAGAAAGCGGTTTACCAGCATTGTACGGTCTTTCAGAAGAAAAAGAGGTCCAGGGCTCATCTATTCTGAAGACGAACTTATTATGAGGGTGTTAAGAGATCTGTTAAATCCTTCCACAGAGGTCATCCATACAAACAGCCAGGAATATTCCAACATCATAACAAGATATATGAAGGAGTTTTTCCCATTTGATGGTCCTGAAATAGTGATACATCCAGAAGAAACAATGATTTTTGAGAAATTCAACATAAACTCCCAGATTGAAAAGGCACTTAAAAGAAAGGTCATCCTCAAATCTGGTGGAAATATAACAATTGATGAGACAGAAGGTCTTATAACTATAGACGTAAACTCTGGTAAGTTTACTGGAAACACCGATCATGAGATAACAGTTACAAAAACTAACATTGAAGCAGCGCTGGAGATCGCACGCCAGTTGAGACTTAGAAACCTTGGTGGAATAATTATTATAGATTTTATTGACATGAAAAAGGCATCCAATAGAAAGACAGTCTATGAAACACTTTTAAAGGCCCTTGAATATGATACTGCAACCTCCAACATTCAACGAATTTCAAGACTCGGGCTGGTAGAGATGACACGAGAAAGAGAAAGATACAATCTATCACACACATTACAAACTGAATGTCCGGTATGTAATGGAAGTGGAAGGATAAAATCTTATTCAACTGTCATTTATGATATCCTTAGAGACCTTATATACAAGATGAAAAACTCAAAGAGAAAGATGTTTCTTGTAGAGGCACATCCTGATATTATAAAGACCTTATTTGACAAGGAAAAGGAGGCGCTGTATAGAATACAGAACAAATATAACAGAGTTGTAACCTTTATGGTTTCCCAATCCCACGAGCAGGGGAACTACAGGGTCAAGGAGTTATAGAATGACAAAGGATAAACGCAGAGATAAGAGGATAACAATCAACCATGAGTTTAGCAGTGTGGACAATTTTATAAATGAATATGTAGTAAATATCTCAAAGAGGGGGGTGTTTATCAAGACAGACAATCCACTACCTGTCGGAACTGAGGTCAATCTTCGTTTTAGCGTTATTGTTGACGACATTGAGACAATTGAAGGAAAAGGCAGGGTAGTCTGGATTAAAAAGCCAAAAAACAAAGGGGATATAGGTGGAATGGGTGTGGTGTTTACACATCTTACCGGGTACAGTAAAAAGCTTATAGAAAAGATACTCACAAAGAGTTAGAAGATGCTGCATAGCTGTCTTGTTCTGTTCTGGAGTTTCTTTAAGGTAGGATCCATAGCATTCGGTGGTGGTCAGGTCTTTATTCCCCTTCTTGAACGAGAACTGGTAAGTTCAACAGGCCTTCTGAGTGCACAGGAATTTGCACGGATACTTGGAATTGTACAAATGTCTCCTGGCGCCATATCTATTAAGATTGCAACCTATGCAGGATATAAGGTAGCAGGTCCTTTGGGTGTGGTTGCTGCGAATCTCGGTAACATTGCACCATCTGTCCTTGCTGTTGTGTTGCTCTTTTATGGTTACGATTATTTAATACATCATCATATGGAAGGTGCCTTAAAGGCGATTGAATACGTAGTATGGGCTATGTTATTTGTTATTGTTATAAAGATGATAGATCCTCAAAGACTACTTACACCCTCTGGTGCCTTTATATTTCTTGCTTCTGGTGCTGCCTTTTATCTGGGGGTACATCCTGTCTTTATTATCCCTCTTGCTATAATATTTGGTATTGCATTTAAGCTATGAGAAGGTATTTTATAATAATAGGTCTTCTTTTTATATTACCATCCTGTAAGCGACCACTTATACCAGGTACTGACATAATGGATACACCACAGACGAAGGCAATTATTGCCTTACTTATTACCTATCGAACACGGTATGAAAAGAAGGATTTAGACGGCATTATGTCACTTATTTCAGAATCCTTTATGGAGGATAATGATCCTACAAATCCTGATGATGACTATGATAAAAGGGGACTCAGAAAAAAACTGAAGGAATTTTTTGATTCAACCAATATGGTTAAGCTGGATATTACTGTAACAGACATTGAAGTTAAGGGTGGGGTTGCAAGGGTAAAATATAGCTACACAATAGGCTACATAATCAAAGGAGACCTTACAAAAAAGATGAGATTCATTGAGGGCAAAGAGATTATGGTTCTGGTAAAGGAATCAGGCAGGTGGTATATAGAGGGTGGAATTTAATAACGGTCACCACTTGAAATCAATCTCTCTTTTATATATATATGTTAGATATGGAAAAGCTTGGTGAGATATTACTAAGACAGAAGGTAATAAGCACCGAAGACCTTGCAAGGGCAAGAAAATCACAACTTGAGAGTGGTGGCAAGCTCAGTGAAAATCTTATTAAACTTGGTATAATAAGCGAAAATGAACTCGTAAGTGCACTAAGTAAACAGTATGGCGTACCAGGTATTACGCTATCAGGGTTTCAGATATCACCTGATGTCATCAAGTTAATACCTAAGAGCCTTGCAATCAAACACAATATCATTCCTGTAAATCGCGTTGGATCAACCCTGATTGTTGCAATGAGTGACCCAACTGATATCGCAGTTATTGATGAAATAAAATTTATAACAAACCTGCAGGTAGAGCCAGTTGTTGCATCAGAGATGAGCATAAAGGAGGCAATAGAAAAGTGGTATGCCGAACAGGAAGGTGACATTATGGAGGAGGTGGCTACCTATGAGGAAGAGCTCGGTGTTGAAGATGTAGAGGTAAAAAAGGAGGAGGAAGGGAAAGAGGATGTAATAGACCTTGCAAGGATGGCCGAAGAGGCCCCCATTGTAAAACTCGTTAACTCAATACTTTTAGATGGTATCGAAAAAGGTGCAAGCGATATCCATGTAGAACCTTATGAAAATAGAATAAGAATTAGATATCGCATAGACGGTGTACTCCACGAAATAAGGACACTGCCTATAAAGTTGAAGGATGCAGTAGCATCAAGGCTCAAATTGATTAGTGGAATGGATATTGCAGAAAACCGACTCACTCAGGATGGAAGAATCAAACTAAAGATCAAAGACCGTTCAAAGGGTATAAAGACAATAGACTTTCGTGTCTCATCAGTACCAACAATATTCGGTGAGAGTATTGTTCTTCGTATACTTGATAAAGGAAAGTTACAGCTTGATCTCGATAAACTGGGTTTTGAACAGGAGGCTTTAGAGAGGTTTAGAAAGGCCATCCATACACCATATGGGATGGTCCTTGTGACCGGTCCGAGTGGTTCTGGTAAAACAACTACTTTATACTCTGCTATTGTTGAGTTGAATGATGTTGGTATAAACATATCTACTGCAGAGGACCCTGTAGAGTTTAACTTTATGGGTATCAATCAAGTTCAGGTAAGGGATGATATAGGTCTTACCTTTGCTGCTGCACTCCGTTCCTTCCTCAGACAGGACCCGGACATTATAATGGTTGGTGAAATAAGAGACTATGAGACCGCTGAGGTTGCAATCAAAGCAGCCCTTACAGGTCACCTTGTTCTTTCAACACTACATACAAACGATGCGCCATCCACAATAACAAGATTACTCAATATGGGTGTAGAACCCTTTATGGTTACTGCCTGCGTACTTTGTGTAGTCTCTCAACGTCTTGTAAGGAGGATATGTGATAACTGTAAAGAACCTGACGATAGTGTAAAGGATGAAATGCTCATTGCGCTTGGTGTGGATGAGAGTAAAATAGGTACTTTTAAACCGATGAGAGGCAAAGGTTGCGACATCTGCCATGGTACAGGATATAATGGTCGTATAGGTCTTTACGAGACAATGACACTCACACCCACATTAAAAGAGATGATATTAGAAGGTGCAATGGCCATGGAAATAAAGCAAAAGGCCATAGAAGAGGGGATGGATACACTTAGGATGGTAGCCATCAAGAAATTAATAAGGGGAGAGACAACCTATGAAGAGGTGTTGAGGGGGACCCTGGAGGATTGATGACCCGAAGCCGAATTGTTATTATTTTTGTTTCACTCCTATTAGATCTTTCCTGTTTTTCCACTGTACAAAAAAAACAGATGTACTATCCAGAACCCCAGCTCGATGGTATTTTTTATAAGGTGAAAAGTGGTGAGAATATGAAAGAGATTGCAAAGCGCTTCGGTTTTGACCCCATGGAGCTTGCTATTCTGAATGGAATTGAAAACCCTAATAATCTAAAAGCAGGAACAGAGCTATTTATCCCCGGTGATGAGAGCCTCTGGAGATTATTAAAGAGGGAGTCTAAAGGGTCAAGATCTGCTAATAAAACTGCTTCTGTTAATTCAATTAATCTTATATGGCCGGTCAGGGGAGTGCTTACCTCCAAATTTGGCAAAAGGGGCAAAAGGATGCACAGAGGAGTAGACATTGCAGCTCCGGCTGGAACTGTTATAAGGGCTGCGGATACAGGAGAAGTTATATACAGCGACTGCAGGATCAGGGGATATGGTAACATGGTGATTATAAAACACAGAGGGAATATATTTACTGTGTATGCACACAAC
>CAYSBA010000131.1:0-4862 GCA_964429075.1 uncultured bacterium | reverse complement strand
CAACAGTTGGGATAGATAATGTAAAAAACGGCATTCTTCTGGCATTAAAGATATGCGCTCTGTTTGATTCTGATATTAAAGATCGATTAGTATCTCTTAGGTAAGTTTGACAGGATGTTAACAATGTGAAAAAGCATGGTGTTGTTATGAAGGCACTTGTTAAAAAAAGACCAGAGATCGGTAAGACCTGGGAAAAAGGTCTATTGTTGCAAGATATGCCTGAACCCTCAATTGTTACCTCCGATCAGGTGAAGATAAAGGTAAAGTATGCTGCAATATGCGGGACCGATCTCGGTATATACTACTCTGCAAGATCTCTTTTTAAAGAAATGATGGGTGCAACAAAAGACTTTATAATAACCGGTCATGAATTCTGTGGGGAGGTAACAGATGCCGGTGAATCTGCAAAGGAATTTCTTGCAGGCATGCTAATCGATAGGGCCAAGAGAAATAAAGAGATATCCGATTTTGTCAACGATAGGTCTATAGAAAATCTTAAAAGCGACAGAAACCTGATCGATTATATCAGGCAACACTTTTATGTAACCGCAGAGATGCATATCACCTGTTCACGTTGTCATCAGTGCAGAACAGGCATGCGACATGTTTGCAAGAATACAATAATCAAAGGGATACACGACCATGGTAGTTTTGCTGAGTATCTTGTAATCCCTGTAACAAACCTTGTTATGTTTGAAAAAAGTGAACTGCCACCTGAGATAATAGCCTTTATGGATGCAATTGGAAACGCAGTACACACCGTTCAAGAGGCAATAGAATACGGCAACAGGATTGCCATACTTGGGTGTGGGATTCAGGGGATGCTTGCAATACTTGCAGCAACCCATATGGGTGCTTCAAAGATCTTTGTTACAGACGCCTCCTCACCGGATAGACTGTCACACGATGAGCTTGTCAACAAGAGGTTTAAACTCGCTGAAAGATTTGGAGCTACAAGGTGTTACGATACATCAATAGAGCATGAACATAAGCAACTGTTTCAGGATGTCTATGCAATGACCGATGAGACCGGTGTGGATTCCATCCTTGAGATGTCAGGAAACTACAGGGCATATGAAGATGGATTCAGAATATTAAAAAATGGCGGTTTTTTTGCTGCTCTTGGATTGCCATCGGGAAAGATGGAGTTAGATTTTACTGAAAATGTTATACTTAAGGGGATTACTGTCAAAGGTATAATTGGCAGGAAGGTTTTTTCTACTTGGGAGCTTATGACAAGGCTCTTAAAGGATGGCATGGCACAAACTCTTATGGAGAGTGGATTTGTAGGGATGAAACTACCGATTGAGGCATTCCCAGAGGGTTTTGAGGCAATGAAACATGGTAAGGCACTAAAGGTGCTTTTTGAGATATAAAACAACAAATCGGGGGTTTTCATGAAGATATATGATTTAATGGAAAAAGAGATTGAAAAGGCAAAAGAAACCAAAACCTATAAGAGAGAAGTCATCCTTGATGGCCCACAGGGTGGAAGGGTTTTTGCAGAGGGTAAAGAGGTGGTGATGCTTGCATCAAATAACTACCTTGGACTTGCAGATCATGAAATATTGATAGATGAATGCGTAAATGCTACAAGGAAGTATGGTCTTGGGATGGCATCTGTACGATTCATATGTGGGACCCAGACGACCCACAAAGAGCTTGAAAAAAAGATAGCAACCTTTTTAAACAAACAAGACTCAATACTCTATCTCTCCTGCTTTTCTGCAAATGAAGGTTTTTTTGCCTCTATCTGTAATGAGTCTATGAGCTTTGAAGAATGGCAGGATGTTATCTATTCAGATGCACTGAATCATGCAAGCATTATAGATGGTATCAGATTATGTTCATCAAAACACACTGTCAAAAGGATATATCCACATGGCGATGTTGATGCCCTAAAAGAGATGCTCGAAGAGGATAAAGAGAAGGATTTTAGATTCAGAATCATCGCTACAGATGGAGTCTTCAGTATGGAGGGTGACCTTGCACCCTTAGACAGACTTGTTGAGTTAAAAAACAAATATAATGCACTTCTGTTTATGGATGATTCACATGGAATCGGTGTAATCGGTGAGACAGGTAGGGGTACAGCTGAGGTATTTGGCCTTCTTGATGAGATTGATGTGATATCGGGTACGCTTGGAAAGGCGATCGGTGGTGCTATGGGCGGCTTTATTGCAGCAAACGCTGTTTTGGTAGAATATCTCAGGCAGAAATCGAGGCCGTATACCTTCTCAAACTCAATGCCACCAGGTATAGTGATGGCGGCCAAAAAGACCTTTGAAATTCTGGAGAGCAGTCAGGATGCAATAAAACGACTGAAAGAAAATACAGAATATTTTAGAGAAAACATAAAAAAAGCAGGATTTAAGATTATAGATGGCATACATCCGATTGTTCCTGTTATGGTATATGAGGCATCGGTTGCCATGGATATGAGTGAGGAGCTTTTGAAAGAGGGTGTATATGTAAAGGGGTTATGGTTCCCGGTTGTACCAAAGGGCCAGGCACGCCTGAGGGTTCAGATTTCTGCTGCACACACAAAAGAGGATCTTGATTTTGCATTGGACAGATTTACTCTTGTTGGTAAGAGACTGGGTGTGATATAGTGTATATGGGTATTATCGGGGGGATATATGAAAATAGCTATAATAGGTGGGGCAGGTGAAGTTGGACAGTTTGTTACCCGTCAGCTTATTGAAGATGGGTGCGATTATCTTACAATAGTAGATAATAACACAAGAGAAAGTGAAAGACTCCTTGAAACTCTGCCGAAATTTAGAACAACTGTAAGATTTAGATCTATAGACATAAATGATTCAGAAAGACTGCAAAAGGTAATCAAAAAACACGATCTTGTTGTGTCAACACTCGGACCTTTTTATAGGGTTGAGAAATATCTTGCCTCGATAAGTATAGAATGTGGTGTGGATTATATTAGTATTTGTGACGATTATGATGGTTACTATGATATTCTCGATCTTGATGAGATAGCAAAGAAAAAGGGTGTATTTTTGTTATCAGGGATTGGCTGGACCCCCGGAGTAAGCAACCTGCTATGTATGTACGCAACCCATAAGCTCGATAGCATAGAAAAGATAGAGCTAAATTTTTGTATATCATTAGGAGACCTTTTTAGTATAAGCATAATAAAACATCTTATATATATCTTTTCAGGATATGTACCTGGCTTTGTAAATGGACATGTAAAGATGGTAAAAGCAGCTACAGAACCAGAGAGGATTGTCTTCCCAGGAGGCATGGAAATATGCAGGGTGTATACAGTAGGTCATCCTGAGACAATAACCCTGCCAGAGCACATAAAGACACTAAAATCAATTCAGGTAAAGGGTGGGGTCAGCCCAGATTGGGTCAATCTACTGCTGGTTTTACTTGCAAGGCTTCACGCAATAAGGACACCAGTACAGGTGGATTTTGCGTCACATATTGGCAAACGGCTCCTTGAATTTCTAAGATCCTCCAGATATGGTGGTGTTTCTGGTATGAGGGTAGATATAAGTGGTAAAAAGCGAGGAAAGGATAGATTCCTTAGTTTTGGAACCTGTGATAGCCTTATAAAGATAACAGGTTGTGCTCTGACAACATCAATTAAAATGTACAAAAAGGGTAAAATTAAAAGGTCTTGTGGCGTCAATCCACCGGAGGCTGTAATCGATCCTGTTGAGTTTCTTAGACTCCTTACGAAAAGAGGAATTAAGCTGTACACAGGATCTTTACTTGACAGGGAATTTGTACCTGATGTCTGATCCAAAAGTGGAAAAAAATAATTTTCTCGATCTTAAAGGTCTATACTGTCCTGTACCTTATATCAAGACAATTGAGGCACTTGAAGGATTAAGTATAGGTGAAAGCCTTGTGGTAGAGGCAACCGATCCAGGGTATCTTGAAGACATAAAGGCTGTTGAAAAAATTGGCACAGTCAGGATAGTAAAGTTTATAAAGGATAAAAATAAAGTAACTGTTGTATTAAAAAAATCTAATTAAAGACTCCATTCACCACATAGACTTCCGAGCTGCATAAGACCAAAAAATCTATCAAGCACCTCATCATCCTCCTTACCTGAGGCGACAATTTTTAGAACCACCTCTTTATCTTGGTCTATCCTCACAACATCCCCGAGGAATCGGATTACCTTTTTTGTAAAAGGCTCTTTTAGTTCACAAAGATAAATATCGTCGCCGGCAATCTTTCTATCACACTCTACCCGTAGAAATCTTCCATTAAGATCTATAAGTCTAAAGTTCACATACCGTCCCTTTTCTATAAATCTGCCAGCAGCAGTTGCGTATACTCTTTCATGTTGCCTTCTTTCTCTATTCATGACACCCTCCTCAAATTAGTTCATTGAATGCCTATAATAGGCCTCAACCTTATCTATGAAATTATCGAGCAGGACCTTATGCTCATGACTCATATTTTCAAAGCGCACTGCCAGTGAACCATCTTCTGATAACCTTACAACCTCACCAACTATCCAGATGATATCATCTGCGTTAGGTAAACACATTTCAATGAAGATATACCTATCTTTAAGCTCCATATCCTTTGGTGTAATGAGACACATGCCACTTTTTGAGATATCTTTAACTCTGCTGATATAGTAGCGCCTTGCATCGCAATAGTTGTTTACCCAAAGGGTAATCTGTTTTCTTTGATGTCTTCTCTTTTCCATGATCACCTCCTCGTTTAGGTTAATTCGTTACATGTAGGATTATATCCTACATCCGGCAGAGGTCAAAAAAATGGGCAAAAGTTTAACAATAAATGTTGATATTCTTGTAATATCAATATGTTATTACGAATTATTATACATTAAATTCTGCATATACTTTAAGGA
>CAYSBA010000130.1:0-4871 GCA_964429075.1 uncultured bacterium | reverse complement strand
GCACAAGACAAAAGCACAAAGGATGTAAAGAAAAAATCTAATCTTATTAGATTTGTCAGAGACATTACCATTACAATACTGATACTTATTGCACTGTTGATCTACTATATGCGCTACTTAAAAATCGATCAGCAGGTCAGGAAATTGATCTACAATGCCAGAGAGATTTCAGATCTTGACACATACCAGGATTATCTCAGGGCAATCGAAAAATACAATAAGGTGTTGGAGCTTGATTCAGACAATGAGTATGCTGTCTCAGCACTTGCAAATATATATACCATCCTCTGGGGTGACTATGGTATAGCTGAATATAAAGAAAAGGCAGACAAATTTATAAAGAGCGCAGAAGATGATGATATCCTTAAGGTAGAAAGATTTACTTCAAAGGCCCTCTACTACATTTATAATAAAAAATACAAAGACGCACTTGATTACTTGAACATGGTAGTCAAAAAGTATGGTGAGAGACCGGAAATCAACGCTGCAATGGCACAGGCCTATATGATGGATGGAAAATACAAAGAGGCATTTCAGCTATTAAGAAAGGCAAATGAGGCGGAGATAAACAAGCCTCGATACAACTTTTATCTTGGTATGAGTTACTATAGAACAGGGCAGCCCATGAACGCTCTTATGTATTTTTCAAGGGCCCTGAGATTTGCAAGTAACCACATAAGGGCAAGAATAATGAGAGATATTATTGCTCTTGACAGTGGACAAAAACCTAAAAAAATCCTTTCGTCCATTAAAAATCTCAAAGAGACCTATAAGGCAACAAAGCAAAAATTTCCCCCATATATAAGAAGGGATATGGATTTTCTTGAGGCAAAGGCTCTTATAACATTGGGTCAGCAGGATAAGGCAATAAAGATCCTCAAGGACATACTTTCTACCTATAAAGACTACGCTATGGGTCATGCCCTGCTTGCCGAGATCTACAGGGTAAAAGGAGATTTTGATCAGGCCATCTCTGAATACTCATCTGCAATAAGCAGTGATCCAACTGTTCCATCCTATTATAAGAATTTGACAGATATCTATCTACAACAAAATAAAGGTAAAGAGGCACTTGCGCTGTTAGATCAATACAAAAAACATCTTCCGATGGACGATGAATACTATATACTTGCATCAAACACCTATAGAAGGCTCAAACGGTATAGAGAGGCAAAAGAGATGGCTGAAAAGGCTATTTCAATAGCCGAGTTCAAACCTGAGACACACTTTGCCCTTGGTCTTGTCTATCATGATATGGGAGATTTGAAAAAGGCGATTGACATATACAACGATGTAGTTAATATAGACTCCACCTTCCCTGATGCATACTATCAGGTGGGAATTATCTTCCAATCCAAAAAAAGATACGAAGAATCGATAGAGCACCTGATGAATGCAGCAAAATACTATGCATCACAGGGAGCATCTAACAGACTGAAATTGATAAAAACCTATGAAAAACTGGTATTGGCAGCCAAAAAGATTGGCGACAGAAGCATGCTCAGGCAGTTCAAAAAGATACTGAATCAGTTAAAGAAATGAAAGCCCTTATAAAGGTCTCATCACTTCTTATTTTAACCCTTTTTTTATCATCAACAACATTTGCTGAAGGTTTTTATATTGGACCATCTATGGGTTATGGAGGGATTAGTGCGCAAAAAGAAACCGGTACCGATGGCATGGATCTATTTTCTGTTAACAAGATCAGTGGATACCAACCACCTTCCGGTCTGATTGCAGCTATTAGATTCGGATACAATATCAGAGACCTGATCTGTATGGAGTTTGAATTTCTTGCCCAGGGCTGGCATCTAAGTGGTAATGGTAAAAAGGGTGGTACAGGCTTAACAGGCATTGTATTAAAGTACTCTCCCATGTGGCATTTTAAAAAAACAAAACCCTATGCAGGGTTTGCCTTTCTTAGACTACCTGTAGGTTATACGGTTGTGGGAGAGGATGATGGCTATGCCTATCGAGGCCTCTACTGGGGGATAGGAATAGAAGGCAATTATCCAATTACATCCCTTTTATCTGTCGGTGTCTCTATTGATTATAGATCTGCTTCTTTTAAGGAACGGATAGTCAACTGGAATGATGATATAAAGGTATCTATATCCAGCCTCAGTAGTGGAAGATTTGACAGGATACCAAAAGCCAGGCATCTCTCTTTTCTTATCCATTTTGACTTTCACTTTATCCCTGCAAAATGATTAACCTACCTGTACCTCCTCTTCTGGTTGCCTAAATCCCTTTTTCAGTTTTCCACCTCTCAGAGATACGGCAACTGTAAGAGGGCCAATCCTACCAGTGAACATCAGGAGGATCACCACAATCTTACCTATGCTATTTAGATGATCTGTAAGACCCATGCTCAATCCAACTGTACCAAATGCAGATATAGTCTCGAACAGAATCTCTTCAAAACTCCCTTTCTGTGTATGTAGAAGGATTAGAAAACCTGACATAATTACAACAATAGATAAGACAGCAACGCTGATTGCCCTTGATATCGTCTCAGAAGATATCTCCCTGTTAAACCCACTTACATATTTTTTTCTTGAGATGAAAGATCTTATCGTTAAGACAAGGACCGCCAGTGTGTTTGTCTTTATCCCACCTGCGGTTGAACCGGATGAACCTCCAACAACCATCAATGCCATAAGCACAACGATAGATGCCCTGCTCATTTTTGCAATATTGAGTGTGTTAAATCCGGCAGTCCTTGCTGTTATAGACTGAAATAAAGCGGCCAGCAGTCGCGTTAATGGATCCATCCCTGAAAGAGCTTTGTTGAAATCAAAAAATAGTATGGCAAGCGTGCCAGAAATTATAAGGGTAGCTGTGGTTGTAAGTACAAGTTTTGTATTTAGCTTAAGGTGCCTTTTATTCCTTTTATCTGACAGAAAGAACTGTGCCAGATCCCGCAACACAATAAAGCCAAGCCCACCAAGCACAATAAGTGTACAGATAACTATATTAATAGTCACATCTGAACGATATCCCATTAAAGAATCTTCAAAGAGCGAAAACCCGGCATTACAGAAGGCTGAGATAGCATGAAATGCTGCAAACAGGATTGCGTCCTGATACGACATGTCTGATATAAATCTTAGATACAGAAATATAAAACCCAGAAGTTCTACAATTGCTGTAAACATAAATATATTTGTCAGCATCTGTTTGATTTCCCGTTCCCCACTCTTTGTAAATTGCTCCTGCATTGTGTATACATGTACACCACTTAGGGATTGTTTGAGAAAGGATATCAAAAAAGTCGACATGGTCATTATACCAAGACCTCCTACCTGAAACAGAATCATAATTACAATCTTTCCAAATAGGCTAAAGGCCACAGGTGTGTTAACTACAATGAGTCCGGTAACACAAACAGCACTTGTTGCTGTAAAAAGTGCATTTAAAAAACCAACCGAAACACCATTACTTGAGGCAGCAGGCAGAGATAACAAAAGAGTACCAAGGATGATGACCACAAGAAAACTGAGTAGTATTCCAAGAGAAGGATTTAATGCAAATTTGATGGAGAGATACTTTATAATGGGTGAGCCAGAGAATCTTCTGTATAAGAAGATGGCTGCACAAAAAACAAAAAAGATACCAACAAAGTTTGGGTGATCCACAAGGATAAGTATAAAAAGCTGTATAAAAGCACCAACAATCCATAGAACACCACGTCGTATGTGTAACAACGTTCTTATTATACAGATTGAAGCCATCAAAAAGGGTAAATAACTGTATATTTGATCCCAGAAACCGGGCAGATTAACCCCATAACCACTGCTAATTAGCAAGAAAAACAAAAAGATAGCAGAAAAAATAAACAGTAGATATTCTAATAATAGAATCGAACCTTTTATTGAGGACTTCATGTCCTAAAAGATGCAATAAATAAAGGTGTAAATAATTCTATTGCCCCTTTGTGTCTTTATCTTTTTCTTCTTTTTCTTCCTCTTTCTTGATCGGGATTATCTCATCTTCCTTTTCTTCAGCAATGATTGCAGGAACTGCTGTAGCCTCTTTAAGCCACTGTTCTCCTGTGGTGCCGATTGTCTGTTTTGTTACAGGGATAACCGGTAGATTAAAAATCATCTTTATGGGTGTACCTCCAATGCTTCTTGCTTCCTGTTCGATAGTTATACTGCAATATTCAATAGAATGTCCCTTTATATCAGGCGGGAAAGGTGGTAGATCGTAATAGCCAAGAACAGTGTTTGGCGGAAAACTCTTTATCCATCTTTCAGGATTCTTTACCATTGTATTTGGCCTTGCACCTGCCGTAATTTCACTCTTTGTTATCATCTTTTGATCGGATGATAATAACTTAATGATAAAGGAACCAAAACTGTGGTCTTTTTTGTAGCCCCATATTATAAAATCTGTCTTGATCCTTTTCATCTTGTCTATATTAGCAAGTTTCATATTAACGATATCCAATCTTGCTGAACCTGATGCTGCACTTGTATATGGATTATACTTTCCACTGCGAAGCATATCATACATCGCCCTTGTCAGTTCGTATTGCTCCAGATAAAGGGGTAGATCCCTCTTTACAATGTGACCCTTCTTATACTGCTTCATAATCCATTTTTTGCCTGCCTCAATATCTGCATACTTTTTGTACTTGGGATTTTCTTGTAGTTTTTTTACCTCACCAAAATACCAGTTCAAAAGTGCATTCATCTCCAGTTTGTATTGTTCTAAGTCATTAATAGTATTTATAAACGAGAGCTTGTTGTTAAACTCCTTTTTTATACTTAAAAGTGCCTTATCAAACTCTAGCCCAGATACAGTCTCCTTCTGGATGTATATCAGTATGCCAATTATGCCCCCTATCAGGATTATACCTATTAATG
>CAYSBA010000129.1:0-4876 GCA_964429075.1 uncultured bacterium | reverse complement strand
TCGACAAACTTATTAGGGATGCCAATGGAAAGAGTAAATGATGGAAGACGAAAGTTTATGGAGAGAGTAATTGGGTTTCTTGGCGTTACTACAATTGCAGGCCTTGCCTTCCCCTTTGTGCGCTATCTACACTTTCTTGGTGCAAGTAAAGAGGGTTCAAAGGTAAAGATCAAAAAGAGCGAGCTATCATCAGGGGGTTTCAAAAAGATAATCGTTGCAGGAAAACCTGTTGTTGTTTTTAAAGAGGGTGATAAATATATAGCAATGTCTATAGTCTGTACCCATCTTGGATGCCTTGTAAAGTGGCAGAAGAACAAAAAGATATTTCTCTGTCCATGCCATGCTGGGAAATTTGATATTGACGGTAACCCAATAGGTGGGCCTCCAAAAGAGCCCCTCAAAAAATATAGTGTTACTGATCTTGGTGATGAGCTTGAAATAGGAGCATAACTATGGAAAACAGAAGTTTAAAAGATAGGATCTTAGACTGGTTTGATGAACGTTATCATATTAAGGAGTTCCTTGACGAGGAGGTCTTCGAAAAACCAGCGCCAGGTCATCTAACCTGGTTGAACTGCTTCGGTGGGATCTCACTTTCCATTTTTATATTCCAGGTACTTACCGGTATGATGCTGATGACATACTATAGACCTACTGTAAAAGAGGCCTACAAAAGCGTTCAGTACATCAGGAACAACATTCCAGACGGCTGGTTTATTCAACATATGCATTCGGTTGGAGCAACTCTGATGATTATCACAGTGTTTATTCATATGGCCAAGGTATTTCAGATTCAGGCCTATAAAAAGCCAAGGGAGCTTCACTGGGTTAGTGGAGTATTTCTTTTATTATTTACGCTTACCATGAGTCTGACAGGATACCTTTTACCCTGGAGCCAGCTCAGTTACTGGGCAGCCACTGTTGCCACAGAAGTCCCGAGAA
This sequence comes from uncultured bacterium, assembly GCA_964429075.1. Lineage (GTDB taxonomy): Bacteria > CAYSBA01 > CAYSBA01 > CAYSBA01 > CAYSBA01 > CAYSBA01. Next base: position 3,934 of record CAYSBA010000129.1, on the reverse strand, counting down.
ATATACCTTTTGTTGGTGATTTTATCGTGGAGCTGATAAGGGGTGGGGATACCATTACAGGTGTAACACTTACAAGATTCTATGCAATTCATGTTGTTATCCTTCCTCTTACACTATCAATATTTATGGGACTTCATTTTTTGATGATAAGAAGAACAGGTATTTCTACCCCCATATAATAAGGGAGGGTTCTGATGAGACAGCTTAAAAAAGATCCCAAGAGGTTAGAAGAGTATAAGAAAAAATATGGCTTTGAGCCCTTTTTCCCGAATGATGTTATAAGAAAACTCATAATCTTTTATGCAATCTTGGGCATACTGGTAGTTGCAGCTGTATATATACCAATGCCAGTAGAACCACCTGCAGATCCATTTAACACACCGGCCCATATAAAACCTGAGTGGTATTTTCTTGGAGTTTATCAGTTCTTAAAGCTAATTCCTAACGAAACCCTGGGTATTTTTCTACAGATGATCGGTGTATTGATACTGATATTTTTACCATTTCTGGATAGGGGACCACGTAAGCCACTAAGAGAAAGACCTATTCTTACTGTAGTTGCTATCCTGGTGGCCCTTGGATATATTATTCTCTCGATATGGGGTAAATACTCTTAAAGAGGTAAGATAAATGTGCCATTTTTTTAAAAAAATAACCTGGAGAAAGAAGATGCAGGGATTAACTTTAAAAAGCACAATTACTCTTGTAATTTTTGGTATAACATTTTTGGGATCCTCAGCACTTGCTGCTGAAAAAGGCAACATAGAAGAGAGGGTTAAAGAGCAGGCAAAAAATCAATATTCCTGTATATCCTGTCACAGTCAGCTTGAAGGGGAGTATAAAAAGCCGGTTGAAGAGTGGTCAAAGAGCATTCACAAAAAAAATGGCAATATGTGTGATGGTTGTCATGGAGGTAATCCTAAAGCCACAGAGGCAGAAGATTCTATGGATCCAGAAAAAGGTTTTGTAGGAGCCCCAAAAAAGCCCCAGGATATCCCTGACTTTTGTGGTAAGTGTCACATAGGGGTTGTTAAAAATTATAAAAATAGCATACATTACTATGCACTTCAGGAGGGAGAAGGCCCATCCTGTGTTACCTGTCACAATAGCCATAATGTTAAGAAGGCGAGTATCAACCTGATAAATCCAAAACGCTGTTCAAAGTGTCATGAATATGAACAGGCCCAGAAGATTAAAAAGAGCTTTATTACTGCTGACCTAAAGATTCAAAACATCAATAAGGAATTGAAGGACCTTGAGGAGCATGGAATAAATGTTGAGGATATGAAAAATACTGTATTCTCAGTAAGAAATTCCCTTCATCAGATGACACATGTACTGGATGTCAAAAAGATAATGGCTGCAAATAAAAAGGCAATGGATAAACTTGAAAAGATTGATCAGAATGTAGAAAAGTTTTGGTCTATATACAAAAAGAGGCAGATGGTCGGTGCAGTGGTTGGTGGTTTCTGTCTGTTTGTAATCATAATACTCTCTATCTATCTAAAAATGCTCCCTCACAGGGTAGAAGACGACAAAATAGTTAGCGGTTAGATTTTCTTATAAACAGAAATACTCTAAGATCCATAACATTGGTTCCTGTAGGTCCTGGTTTGAACAGGGCATCCATCTTTTCAAAAAAGCTATACGAATCATTGTTGTTTAAATAATATAAGGGATCGAGACCCTTTTTTAATGCGACAGTTATTGTATTTTCTGTAACAAAGGCGCCTGCTGCATCGGTATTGGCATCGATACCATCACTACCAGAAGATAATAGAAGATATTGCCAGTTTTTTCTACTCTTAAAAGAGATTGCAAATCTTAGTGCAAATTCTGTGTTCCTGCCCCCTATGCCACTACCTTTTACAACCACAGTAGTTTCACCACCACTTAAAAGACATATCCTATTTGATGAGGTCCTATCTAATATGCGATTAATTTCTGAAATGTGCCAGTTTATGGAATTTTCGATCATACCACCTGCAGAATCGGATAATATCTTTGTCTCAAAACCAAGTTTATCTGCCTGTTTTTTCATTGCAGAAAGTGCCTTTTTGTTGTTTGCAGCAACTATATTGTTAAGATTAAGTGTATCTTTTTTTATCCTCTCTTCTTCTTTCCTTGCTAAAATAATTCTTTTTACTTTCTTAAAGTTTTCTTCAAAGGCGTTATAAAGATTGTATTTTTTAAGAATATCTTCTACCTCATCAGGGTCTCTTGGCGCAGGAACTGTTGGTCCAGAGCCGATTAAACCAACTGGATCATTCATGACATCGGATAGGATTATACCTAATACTCTATTTGCATTTACATATCTCAGAAGTCCACCACCCTTTAGATCAGAAAAAAAGATTCTCACTTTGTTGATCTCAGTTATATCTGCGCCCGATTTTAATAACCTGTGAGTAAGCATAATCTTGTTTTTCATGGTTATTCCCTCAACAGGGGAGGGTAAAAGACTCGATGCCCCGCCAGAGAGGCAAAAGATAAGTGTTTTGTATGAGGTATTAGTCAAAAGCTCTTTTGTTCTTTTTGAGGCAACAAGTCCGCTTTTATCTGGTACAGGGTGTGCCGAAAATATGACCTCTATCTCTTTTATTCTGGAACCTTTATAACCATGAGGTGCTATTGCGAGTGTTTTTACAATATCTATTCCTCTGTTTTTAAGGAAAAAAAAGGTCTCCTCCGCCATACTTACAGATGCCTTCCCAACAGCAAGGATAAAGGCAGGCCCTGCAATTGGGCTTTGTGCATGAAGGACATCAGGTATAAAATTTTCTGGAAGTACAGATTTTATTCCTGTTTCAAAAAGATTTATTGCTATATCTTTTAGTTTCATCCAATTTATTGAATCTCATTCCTTGAAAAAATCATAAGGATAACTAAATACACCCTTTTCAGTAACGATGTATGTTACAAATCTTGATGGAGTTATATCAAAGGCTGGATTTATTGCCTCTGCATCATCAGGTGATACCGGGATACCTTTAAAATGTGTTATCTCCGATTTATCTCGATGTTCAATCGTAATATCATTACCAGATCTTATTGATGGATCAATTGTTTCGACAGGTGCTGCTACTATGAAAGGGATTTTATGGTAATCTGCAAGTATTGCCAGACCATAGGTCCCTATCTTGTTGGCAACATCTCCGTCTTTTGTGATCCTGTCAGCACCAACGATCACACAATCTATCCTCTTTTGTGACATAAAAAAAGCAGCCGCAGAATCTGTTATGATTGCGTATGGGATGTTTTCTTTTGAGAGTTCCCAAGCACTTAGCCTTGAACCCTGCAGATATGGTCTTGTTTCATCTACAAAGACAAATATATCTGGATCATACTCGAAACGTCTGCGAATAAGACCAAGGGCTGTACCATAACCACCTGTGGCAAGTGCACCGGCATTGCAGTGGATAAGGAAATTTCTGTAGCCTTTAATAATTTCAAGCCCATTCTCTGACATCTTTATACATCTTTTGATATCAAAATCTTTCAGGTTCTCTGCGTAGTTCCACAGGTCTTTCAACAGACTGATACTCTCTTTTGAACTTTTGATAAGTCCTTCAATATCAGCTAAAACTTTAAACAGATTGTATGCTGTAGGTCTTGTACTTCTCAGGGTCGTTATGGCATCTAAAAGATGCTCCTTAAGATCTATGATATCCATAGATCTATTTCTTTCTGCCTCAAGTGCAATACCAAATGCAGCAGAGATGCCTATGGCCGGTGCTCCTCTTACTACCATGTCTTTTATAGCCCTTGCCATAGAGTCAGCATCATCTATCTTTAACCAAATCTCCTGTTGTGGTAGTTGCCTCTGATCTAAGAGATAGACCTCTTTATTTAACGTTTTTATTGGACTTATCATCTTCTGTTTTGTTAAGAGCTACAAAATGTGATATCATATCTTAACTGTTATTTCCAGATC
>CAYSBA010000128.1:0-4909 GCA_964429075.1 uncultured bacterium | reverse complement strand
CGTGAGTTCCTGTGACAACAATCCTTATTTTATCCTTAGCAAGGTATTCATAAACAAAGGCAGGAAGTGATGTGTATCTATATCTTTTTAATGCAATCTGAGCCTGTGGATTGTCACGCCTTATTACATTGCCGATTATAACAAGATCGGGATCAAAACTAAGAAGATCCTCTGGTCTAAAATCTCTATCTGTTTCAATATCTGCTTTTTTTAGTAGATCTGATATAGGGGGATAAAAATTTTGATCAGATCCAGCAACCTTTACCCCCAATTTTTGTAGACAGACTGCAAGATTTCCAGTAGCTGTACCACATATTCCAATGATGTATATTTTTGATGGAAGGTTATTCACTTTTTGTTTCTAAAGATATCTATCAAACTTCTAACAACCTCAAAATCGTATATTGGAGGTACAAGATATATACCTGATACAGAGTATTTAATCTTATCAATGAGTTCAATATGGTATTCAATCGATGTTTTTATGGGGTCATCACTTTTTTCGATTAACTTTATGAACTCTTCTGGTACATAAAAGCCAGGTACCTCATGAGCGAGGTAGAGGGTCTGTCTTAAAGAACGTGGTGGCATAATCCCTACAACAAAGGGTATGTCATATCTACTTACCTTTTCATAAAACCTCAACCATAGATTGGCATCATATACAGGCTGTGATATAAAAAAGTTTACACCAGCATCTATCCTTTCTTTGATCTTTTTTAATTCCTTTTCAGTTTCTGAGGCAGGATTTACGGCAGATCCACAAAAGAAGGAAGTATTGCCCTTCATTTGATTTCCAGCCAAATCGACACCCCTATTGAGGGCATTCATGAGACTTATTAATTGTGTAGGATTTAGATCGTATACTGCTGTTGCCTGTGGATAATCGCCAATTGAGGGTGGATCGCCTGAAAGTGCAAGTATATTGTAAAGGCCAAGGGCATGCGCACCGAGAAGGTCAGATTGAATTCTTGTTATGCTACGATCCCTGAGTGTAAAATGTACTATGACGTCCTTTTTGGTAGTATTTTTTAAAAGATATGCAAAACTGATTGGTGACATTCTGATCTTTGCAAGTGGTGAATCAACTACACTGTAACAATCGATATATGGACCATTGAAGGATGACAATTTTTTAATTGCAGATGTTACATCTACAGACTTAGGTGGATGGGCTTCAAGGATGATACATCTGTTTTTCTTGAGATTTTCTTTTAAAGGTATGAAAGTTAGTTCTTTTGTCTCTGTTGTTACTTCTGGTAAGATATGAGAAAGTTTATCTTCTTTATCTGTAAAATATATCTTTTGCCTTAAAGATCCTTTTTTTCTTGATTCTAATTGTTTTTTGAGCTCATTTACATCTTCTGGCTCAGTACCACAACATCCACCATAGATTGAACATCCGGCCTCGAAACACTCAATACCGATCTTGGCATAGTGAGATGGTGATCTTGGATAAACAAAACGTCCATTCTCGTATCGAGGTGTGCCGGAGTTTGGCATACAGCAAACAGGAAGATCTGTAAGGTATAGATAGCGTCTTGTTATCTCTAATGCCTGAAGAGGCCCTACACCATGATTTACACCAATCCCAAAAACATCCATTCGTTCACAGAAGTCTACTATCTCCTCAACAGTCTCACCGCCCGGTGTTTTCATATCTTCCATATAGGTGAAAGAGAGTATTATAGGTATGTCTCTGTTGCATGACCTTGCAATCTCAATAAGCATGGCGGCTTCAATAAGGTCCACCTGTGTCTCGATCAGAAAAAGGTCGACACCCCCTTTTGAAAGACCATCAAACTGCTCTTTAAAGATCTGGGTATACTCTCTTAAGCTAAGTTCTGAATGGAGTTGATGGTATCTGCCAAGACCACCAACAGATCCGGCTATGAGTATGTCTTTAAATTCTTTTGATGCCTCTTTTGCAATTTCAACGGATTTTTGTGCAAGCTCTTTTACAAATCCCTCCTTTTCAGCACCAAAACCTGATAACTTCAGTCTGTTTGCATCAAAGGAGTTTGTTACAAGAAGTGTTGCACCTGCCTTGAGATTTTCTCTGTGCACCTCTTTTACCTTTTCTGGGTCACTTTGGTTTAGCAATGAAAATGGGACATTTGGTATTGCACCGAGCTTTTCCAGCATCGTTCCCATTGCAGAATCTGCAATGATTCGTTTTTCTTTAATATCGAGCATCTTGCTTTTTATACCATATTTATATTAAAATGGCACACAATGAAAAGAAGAAAAATAAAGAGCATAACTTTCAATACATTACTTATAAAAGGGGTCTATTTTATCGATCCCTACAGCGAAATGAAGATCAAGACAGACATCTTTTTTGAAAGGGATGTTTTAGCTGAAATGGGAAATATATCAAATAAAGCTGCAGATATTGTTATCAATGCCGATGGACTGATAGGCTTTCCTGCATTAATCGACCTTCATGTACATTTTAGAGAGCCAGGCTATGAAGAGGCAGAGACTATAAGAAGTGGCCTTTTTGCAGCAATGCTCTGTGGTTTTGAAGAGATTGTGGCAATGCCAAATACCACTCCCTGTGTGGATAATATAGAGTTGTGTAGGAGGAATCTTGAAATCGCAAAATCAATTGAATTTCCTATTAAATTTAAACAGTCAGCATCATTGACAATCGGTAGAAAAGGGGAAAAGATGGTTGATTTTAGAGCACTCTCCAGGGTAGGTGTTCCTTTTTTTACAGATGATGGGAGTTTTTTAAGTAATCAGGAATTGAAGGTAGATATACTGAAAGAGATAAAGAGAATAGATTCGATATATTTTTCACATGCTGAAGATCCAGAGTTTGTAATTCAATATGGTGTAGATAGCAGAATTGCGAATGATCTTAATCTTGAAGGTGGCTCTCCTGAGGATGCAGAGCTGTCAGCAATAGAGAAGGATATTGATGCAAGTAGTGGATTAAAAGCAAGGATACATTTTACCCATATAAGTACAAAAGATGGTGCAGAGTTGATAGTTGAAAAAAAGAGAGCAAATCCTTTGCTATCCTTTGATGTAACACCACATCATCTCTGTCTTACTATGGATAGGTTAAAAGAGATCGGTACAAATGCAAAGATGAATCCACCTCTGAGAACAGTAAATGATACAGATGGACTCTGGAGATTGATAGAAGAGGATGAGATAGATGCAATAGCCACAGATCACGCCCCACACTCTAAGAGATTCAAATCTCGTGCACTTGGAGATGCACCATCTGGTGTCACCGGCCTTGATACTGCAGTGGCTGCCCTTTACACAGAGTGTAATAAAAGAGGTATAGATTTTATTAAGGTAGTAAGGCTTATGACAGAAGGTCCTGCAAGGATACTGAAAAAATCCATCCCGGATTGTATAAGACACGGCTATACTGGAGGTATTGTTGTGATAGATCCATCAATAGAAATTGAGGTAAATGAGGATATTTTGATATCTAAATCCTCGAACAACGCCTTTTTAGGACTTAAGTTGAAAGGATGGCCTGTTCTCGTTATAAACAGAGGAATACTAACAACAACAGGGATTGGAAATGGAAGCCTATTTAGTTTTGGCAGATGGTGAGCTGTACAGAGGTCAGGCTGTAGGGTACCGTGGAATGGCAACAGGAGAGGTGGTATTTTGTACGGCTATGACAGGTTATCAGGAGATGATGACCGATCCATCATACTATGGTCAGATTCTGGTATTTACCTATCCAATGATTGGTAACTACGGTACTAATGAAGATGATTATGAAAGCAGGATGATAAGTGTAAGGGCTGTTGTTATGAAAGAACTCAGCAGGACCTATTCAGGGATAAGAGGGACAATGACCCTTGATGAGTATCTTTTTAAAAATGGTGTCGTTGGTATTGAGGGTATAGATACAAGGAAATTAACCAGACGCATAAGAAATAGGGGTGCTATTGCTGGTGCTGTGGTGACTGATGGCAGAAACATAGAAGAAGCAATTGCTAAGGCAAAGGAGTTTGGTTCTATGGAAGGCAAAGACATGGTAAAGTTTGTTGCAAGAAAGGAGGTTGGTATATTAGGTGATGGTGATATATTGGTTGCAGTGTATGATTATGGAATAAAAAAAAGTATAATCAAAAATCTTTTAAGCAGAGGGATGAAGGTAATGCTATTTCCTCCTGACTGTCCATATGAAGAGATTCTTGGTGTAAATCCTGATATTGTATTTCTTTCTAACGGTCCTGGAGATCCAGGAGTACTTGATTATGCTATTAAAAATGTGACTGAGTTAATAGGCAGGGTGCCAATAGGTGCTATTTGTCTTGGTCATCAGATCCTTGGTCTTGCACTCGGTCTTTCCACCTTTAAGCTGACGTTCGGTCATAGAGGTGCAAATCATCCGGTAAAAGATGAAAAAAGTGGCAGGGTTCTTGTAACATCTCAGAACCATGGTTTTGCTGTTCGTCCTGAAGGTATAACAAAAGACATTTTTCCTCGATATTTTAGTCTTAACGATGGAACTCTGGAGGGATTTGAATCTGAGAATCTTAAACTTTTGAGTGTTCAATTTCATCCTGAGGCATCTCCAGGTCCGCGGGATGCACTTGATTTCTTTGATAGATTGAAGGAGTTTGCTTAGTGAAAAGATTAATGAATATTATGCCAATCCTATACATTTTTATTCAAACTATTAATTGTAGTTCTGATTCATGTAAAGTTTGCTGTAACAAAGATTCAGATTGTAGTGGTAACATACCTTTTTGTATTGCTAGAAACTGTTACGATGCAGGGAAGCTGAGTCAAATAAGAGTTCTGATAGATTCTCATGATCAGCTATCTAAATCTCCTTCTGATTTTCATTACATATTCTTTGCAGATATAGCAGATGATGGGAAAAGATTGGACTGTTCAATAATAGAAAATACAGACTCAACAA
>CAYSBA010000127.1:0-4912 GCA_964429075.1 uncultured bacterium | reverse complement strand
GTCATGTATCTTCCCATCTATATTAATCCTTGTAAACCCATATTTTCTGAGATTATCTATTTCCTTCTTAAATTCTCCTTTTTTACCCCTCACAATGGGAGATAATATTGCAAGACGGCTGCCATCTTTAATCTTCATAAGAGTGTTTGTCATTTCCTGTATTGATAATCTGCTGATTGGTTCTTGGCAGGATGGACAGTAGGGTGTCCCTGTTCTGGCAAAGAGTAGTCTCAGATAGTCGTGTATCTCTGTTATAGTACCTACAGTAGATCGTGGGTTTTTACTCACCCTCTTCTGCTCTATTGATATCGCCGGTGACAACCCTTCTATTGCGTCAACATCAGGTTTCTCAAACTGATCCAGAAATTGCCTTGCATATGCAGATAGCGATTCAACGTATCTCCTCTGTCCCTCTGCATATATTGTATCAAAGGCAAGAGAAGATTTACCCGATCCACTTACACCGGTTATTACAACAAGCCTGTTTCTTGGTATCTTAACATCTATATTCTTAAGATTATGTTCTCTTGCCCCCTTAATATAGATATCATCAGGAACAGGCATACTCCATCTCCAACAATCTACAACATAGTCGTATTGCCTCAATTGTCCCTGCATTATCAGGTTTGATACCCTTTGCTACAATATCGCGAGCACTACCGTGATAAGGAGAAGTCCTGATATAGGGAAGGCCAAGGCTAAGATGGACCCAGATCCTGTCTGACATCACTTTTGCAGGAAGAAGTCCCTGATCGTGATATGATGCAACTATTACCGTATGCTGTTTTGATTCGAGTGCATTTGTCCATGCCCATTCACCAGATACAGGACCTACAATCTCTATTGATAATTCACTCTGAATCTCAGGGATTGATTCCTTTATCGCAAGCTCTTCTGTCCCTATCAGACCGTCTTCACCTGCATGGGGATTTATGCCAAGAAGATAATAAACAGGATCTATAAGGATTGATGTTCTTTTAATAAACTCAGATGTCCTTTTCAGGGTATTTTTTATTCTTTCTGGCGAACAGGAGTATGGCACCTCTTTTAGAGGGATATGGTCAGTAACAAGAATAATCATCAGTCCCGGTGAGTAGAATGCCATTATAATATCCCGTTCAGGGTATCGCGATCTAAAAAGATCGGTATGCCCACGATAAAGGATACCTTTTTGTGACCATTGTGACTTTGTAACAGGCATGGTTACTATCCCATCTATTCTATTTACATCTGCACTTTTTAAGGCAGATACAAGACAATCAAAGCTTGGTTCCAATTCTGGCTCAACAAAGGTAAATTTGAAAAGATCAATAAATGGTTCAAACCTATCTCTTGCTGCATCAGGTACGAAAAAACAGAATGCATCAGGCTCTCTGAAGAAGCCATCTTCCATAAGTTCGAGCAGTATAACAGGACCTACACCCAGGATATCGCCAGAAGTGATGCCAACTACCTTCATGATGAGATCAGTATCTCGATGGCCATATCTTCCCTGTATTTTTTCAACAGATTGTTAAACAATCGCTCTATTTTATCCTCGATCAACTCTTTTCTTATCCTGTTTTTTGTATCAATATCAATATAGTTAGATTTGTTTTCTGTGGCAAGGATAAACACCACAATAAAATCTCCATTGATATTTAACGGTGGTGATACAAAACCAGCCTTTTTGCCAACAATTATACCTGATATTTCTTTTATTAGCTCGTCAGGGTCTGTATGTTTAAGAACACCCATCTTTGCAGAAAAATCAAGACCCTTTATTAACTCTTTATTTTTCAAGAGTCTTGTTGAAGATTCAGATACCTTTTTAAATATCTTCTCTGCAAGATTTCTATCCTCTGTTTGCCAGTAAACAAGATCGTAAAGGGTTTTGTCCTTGCCCATAAGAGTTCTGTATCTTCGTTGTATCTCTTTATCTGTTACGGTAATCTTTGGATAGACAAAGGCCTGTATGATCCTCTCTTTTGTCATCTCTATTCGCAGCCTTTTTAAATATGAGTTCCTACTAAATCCTCTTGCCCTTACAGAAGACCAGAACTTATCTTCAGAAATCTTATTTTCTTTTATTATCTGGCCTATTCTCCTTTTGAGATCACTCTCTGTTACCTTCATCCCAAGTTCTTCTGACTTTTTTAAAAGAACAATTTCATCTATCCTGTTTTGCAGGATGTTTAAAAGAGTGGTCTTATCTATCTGTTTACCTTTCGTAATTTCGTAAAGTGTAATGGGTGTGCCATCCACAACTGCAAGGACCCTGTCAAGGATCCTTGCATAGACATTAACTGTCAGAAAAAACGAAATAATACAGAATTCAATGGCCTTCAATCTCTTATTCAAATCCTGTTTAATAGTTTATAGTGGATCTTTATCCTATGCAGCCTCCTGAGCCTTGCTACCTCATTCCTGTATATCTTTTTTAGACGGTACTTTATGTATGATAGAAATACTCTGGTCTTGATCTCATTAAAATCTGGTATCAGGCTGTCCTTTTTTTCTATGATTGAAACGATGTAATAGCCATCATCGAGGGGAATAATCTCGCTATTGTCCCCTTTGTTAAGAGTCTTAATCTGTGTTGCAAGCGGAGCAGGCAGGAGATTAGTAGAAATCGGACCAACAGTATTTACAGTTACATAGGGATCTTTTTTTGCAACCTTCTTTATCTTTTCTATAGACATTCCAAATTTGAGCCTTTTTAAGTATTCGATTGCCTTTGCCTTGCTTGTTGATTTTATACTGTAGAATTTAACAGCATCATTAATCTTAAAGAGTTCATTGTTTTTATTGTAGTAATCAACCAGTGTCTTTTGATCTGGAACACCCTCTTTTTTTAAAAGGCTTATTAAGTAGGACCCGACACGGTAGAACTCTTTGTAGTTGGAAAATAGAAAGGATGCCACATTGGAGTCGTTAACGAGACCAAGATTAATAAATTCCTTACCATAGATGTCTACAAGCATACTGTTCAGACACTCTTTGTCTTTGCAACCATCAATTGATAATCTTTTTGCCTCTTCATCAAGCAATATTCTGTCAATAAGATCCTGCAGAATCTTTTGTTTGATGTTATCGGGCAATTTTATGTTCCCATCTGTAACTGTATAAAGATACTGTAAATAGGAACTCAGACCAATCTTTTTATCATCAATAGCTGCAATCCACTCTTTTTCTTGCCTTCCAGCTTTGACTAGGTAGTGGGTATAATATTTTACTGCTCCAAACCCTATCGAAAAGCTGGCAAAAAAGACCAAAAGTACATATATAAATATCTTCTTTTTGGTCATAGATAGATCTATGAAGGATTAATGTCCGCCTTTTTTAGTTGGTACGGCCTTTTTTATCTCCTTTTTGGGTTTTGGTGCCTTTGGCTCAACCTTTATCATCCCTGTTGGCCTTGAGCGTTTTGATACCTTGACATGAACCTTATCAAGATTTTCATCAAATATCTTGAGACCTGCATTCTTCTTCAGACCTTCAACAAATTCGTTATATTTTTTGGATCTCATCTCCCTGTATATACGGCTTCTAATAAGATTCTTTACCTGATTGAGTGTCCTGTGGATCTCTCTTCTTCTACCTGTAATTCTGAATACATAAAATTTATCGTTTATCTTTCTTACACCAATTACTGTGTTTACATTTGCAGATATCAGTTCCTTTCCGATTTTGTCACCAAATCTTTTTACAAGATCCTCCTCACTCAAGAAACCGAGATCACCACCGCGAAATTTTGTTACCTTATCTTCTGAATATTGTCTTGCCAGCTCTCTAAAATCAGAGCCTTTTTTATTGGCAAGACCGAGCACCTTCTTGGCAGAGGCCATATCTTTGAGGACAATCTGAGCAAGTCTGATCTTCTCTGGCTGGTTAAACTGATCCTTATGTTTGTCGTAATAGTCTTTGATCATATCGTCTGTAATGCTATCTCTGCTTACCTGACTTTCAATCACCATCTGATTTAGCTTTTGTATAAGGAGTCTTTCAAGGGTTCTGAGGACACTTCTATCTTTATGTAGTCCCCTCTTTATTGCCTCCTGAGCAAGGAGTTTGTCACGGATCATCTTTTCAAGAAATTTCTTCTTCTCCTCCTTCCCTTTATAACGCTCTCTTATAAAAGGACTCATACTGTTGATCTCTTCCTCCATATCCTTTGTGGATATTAAGACCCTGTCTCCCTGTTTGACCAAAGGATCACCACCAAGCGATTCGGGAAGGATCTTTGGAGATTCACACTGATTTTTTTGGGGTTGGCAACCAAAGAAGGCAGGCAACACCAAAATTCCAAGGCAAGCAAAGAGAATCTTTTTCATAATTTACCTCCATATAGGTTACTTTTTATAGTTGTTTACAACCTCCATTATCTCATCATCAGTAAGGAGTCTGTTTTTGTTCTTGGCAAAATTGAGTATATCCATAACAAGATCGTTATCATACTCAATTCCCCTTTTACGCAGCCAGTATCTGACGTTAGAGGCTCCACTCATGTGTCCGATCTCTATCTCCTGTTCCCTGCCAAGCATTTCTGCAGGAACACCGGAATAGACACGATCGGCAAGCCATTTGTCGCCCTTATTTTCTGCCTTTATAATGGCCGCTGCATGTACTCCTGTGCCTGTTCTGAATGCATCTTTACCAATCAATGGCTGGTTCACAACGATAGGAAAATCACAGGCCTTACTTACAACCTCGCAGAGCTCAGTCAGTTTCTCAAGGTTATTGTCGATTATTCCCATCAGCTTAAAGTTGACAAGTAGCTGTTCAAGAGAGGCATTCCCAACCCGTTCGCCTACTCCAAGTACAGTACCATGTATTCTGTTTGCGCCGTTTAGGGCAGCAACGATGGAGTTAATTACCGCAAGCCCTCTATCGTTATGCCCATGCCAGTCTATATATGTGTCTGTACCAAGAG
>CAYSBA010000126.1:1710-4935 GCA_964429075.1 uncultured bacterium | reverse complement strand
AGACCGATAACAACAATATCAGACATAATTGGCTCCTTAAAGCTTTATAAGCTTAACTGAAATTGTATTGGATAGAGATTCAATAGCACTTAAGGCGTCCTCGGATGGTTCGGAATCGAGGTTATAAACTGCAATCGCAGTCTTTGTCTCTCTATTGAGACCTAGCTGCATCTGCGCAATATTGACGCCGGCATCACCAAGTATTGTTCCAATACGACCTACTACACCTGGCCTGTCGTAATTGTGAACAACAAGCATCCAGCCCGATGGGACAACATCGAGATTGTATTCATCGATACCCACAATCCTTGGATCATTTATTCCAAAGAGGGCCCCTTTAATTACCCTCTTTCTATCACCTTCACAGTAACAAATTGTCTCTATAGATGAAATAAAGTCTTTAGAATTTGTATCCTTTGATATACTGAACTGTATCCCCTTTTCCTTTGCAATAATTGGTGCACTTATTATATTTACCCTGGTATCAGAGAATACATTAAGGTATCCTGCCAGAAAACTCATACTGCATGGTTCAACGTTGAGTTCTGCAATCTTACCCAAGAACCTTATCTCAATCCTTTTTAGTCTTGCAGGTAGCATCTGTGCCTGAAAAGAGCCCATTTTTTCCATAAGTCTTATATATGGCCTGAGTTCCTTCTCTTCCTGTGGACTTATGGCTGCAGCATTTACACCATTTGTTATCTTTCCATCCTTGAGATATTCAACAATCTGTTTAAAGATATCAACGGCAACCTTAATCTGTGCCTCCTTTGTGCTTGCACCAAGGTGTGGAGTACACACAATCTTTGGGTGTTTTAAAAAGGGATGATCTTCGGGTGGAGGTTCTTTTGTATAGACATCTATAGCAGCGCCAGCAATCTTACCCCTGTCCAGCCAGAAAAGAAGTGCTTCTTCATCGATAATACCACCACGAGCACAGTTTACCACAAGTGCACCATCTTTCATCAATCCAAGTCTTTCTCTGTTTAAGAGCTTTTCGGTATCCTTTGTTAGAGGTGTATGTACTGTTACAATATCTGATCGTGAAAGCAGCTCTTTTAGACTGACAAGTTCAACACCCAGCCTGCTGATGGATTCTTGTGTAACAAATGGATCGTAGGCAATAACCTCAAGACCCATACCTTTAAGCAGCTCAGCAACAACCTTCCCTATCTTTCCAACTCCAATAATCCCTGCAACCTTGCCTCGCAGTTCAATACCTACATTTTGTTTTTTCTCCCACCTACCATTTTTTAGGGCACAGTGGGCAAAAGGAATCTTTCTTGCCAGCGATAGGATCATAGCAACAGTATGTTCTGCAGTGGTTATGGTGTTTGCAGAAGGGGTATTCATTACCAAAATGCCCCTTTTTGTAGCAGATTCTATATCGATATTGTCAACCCCGATACCGGCTCTTCCAATAACCCTAAGGGAATCTGCTGCTTCAATAACCCTATTTGTCACCTTAGCACCGCTTCGAACTACAAGACCATGGTAACCTCTGATTGCTTCTGCAAGCTCATCCTCACTAAGACCTGTTTTAAGGGTGTATTCTATCTGATTTTTCTCGAGGTAAAAAAGACCCTCTTTTGCAACATTATCGGCAATAAAGATCTTTAGATCCTTCACATCAAACTCCTAAAGATTTTTCATAAATGCATTTGAGAATGCGCCTGTTGCATCACCTGGCTCTACCGTGAAACCAAGCTCTTGTAAGGTTTGTTCTAATGCAAAAAGGACACATAGCATATCGTACTCATTTACATATCCCATGTGGGATATCCTGAAAATCTTACCTTTTAATCTCTCCTGGCCACCTGCTATGATAAATCCCCTTTTTCTCATACCTTTTACAACATCGGTACCATCAATACCTTCTGGTACAACAAAGGCACTGACACCATCAGCAGGGCTGTTTGATAATAGCCTGAGTCCAATCTTTTCGCCCGCTACTCGTGTGGCTGTTGCTAACTTTTTGTGTCTTTTAAAAACGTTATCAAGTCCTTCTTCTTTTAACATTAAAAGTACCTCGTCAAGACCGAGAATTAGTGAGACAGCTGGAGTATATGCAGACTGGCCTTTCTCTTCTATCGACTTTCTTTCTTTTGCCCAGTCAAAATAGTATCTTGGCAGATCGGATCTTTCATTATATCTCCATGCCTTTTCACTTACACTTGCCATAGAAAGACCGGGTGGTAACATAAAGGCCTTCTGTGATCCAGCCACAAGGATATCCACTCCCCAGTTATCTGCTTCCATCCTTTCCACACCAACAGAGGTAATACCATCCACAACGAATAGAATGTCCGGAAATTCCTCCTTTATTATCCTGCCAATCACTTCAATCGGATGTCGTGTGGCTGTTGAGGTTTCACAGGCCTGCATAAAAAGGGCATCAAAATTTTTGCTCTTTAACCTTTGCCTTACATCGTCTGGATCAACAGCATGACCCCACTCTACATCTATTGTTTCATGCTCTATTCCATAGGCGCTAAGGATCTGAGACCACCTCTGGCCAAATTTTCCACCAACCACAACAAGTGCCCTGGATGATCGAGAAAGGAAGTTTGCTACTGCTCCCTCCATTGCTCCAGTACCACTTGATGCAAATACCAGTGGGGTGTTTGATGTACCAAAAAGTGGCTTCAGGCCATCAATGACCCTCTTAAAAATTGTTGAAAAGATAGGAGTTCTGTGATGGATTTTTGATTCACTCATCCTTGCAAGAACTCTCTCTGGAACAGGTGTCGGCCCCGGTGCAAAAAGATAGGTCTTTCTCATCTATACACCTCCATAAACCAGAGAGACTTTACCAGACAACAGCTATGGTGTCAATGCATGACTACGATGAATTTTGTGTAGCAAAATATTATTAATGTAGAAAATCGCCAAGATGTTGCTACCGTTTGTTGTTTAGGTATTAACAAGAGATGGCAGATAGTAGCGGATTTGTGAAGATATATTCGATTTAGTGGGCTGATTTTGTATGAGATATTATTTCGCGATACTAATGTTATGTAAATATGTTTTGTAGGTAATGTACCAACATCCTGTACCAGGAGAATAACATTCTTGTAGCATAAAAAATAACCTAATTAGCAAAGTGTCACAAAAGATTTGGCAAAAGATAAAAATGATATAAGAAAAACCAGAAAAGGAACAAAAAAAGTTAGTGCAGGAATTTAAAAAGGAACATATTTCTTAATTAAACTCTTTGATCAATAC
>CAYSBA010000126.1:0-1700 GCA_964429075.1 uncultured bacterium | reverse complement strand
CAATTATTCAGGAAATTTAAATAGTTAAAAAAAGTTATATACCCTGATTCCTTTAAGAAAAAGCTTTTCTAAAACTCTTATTTTCTCCCTTAAAAGGGTTTATGAAAAGTGGAATAAAGTTATATTTACTCCTTTTTACCGAAAACCTCTTCTTTCACTTAGATCTCAATTGGTCTTAAAACCTGCTACCCAGAACAGCAGGAAAGCTTTGATACATCTTTTGTAAAACTCTGGGCACACAGTTTTATTGATTCAGAGAGGGTTAAGTATGGATGAAAAAATCCAGCAATCTCACTAACACCTATTCCATATTTTATGGCAAGGGCAGCCTCCATTATTAACTCTCCGCCTTCTGGCGCTATAACCCTTGCACCTATCAATCTATCAGAATCCTTTTCTTTAATCAGCTTTACAAATCCTCTTGTGTCAAACGAAGATAGTGCACGTGGTACATATTCCAAACTTAATTTTGCAATCTCAAAAGAGATACCTCTTTTTTGTGCCTCCTTTTCATTTAGCCCCACCCCTGCAATCTGAGGATCGGTAAAAATAACCCATGGCAGAACTGAGTAATCCCTCCTATTCTTTTCTCCCAGAATGGCATTTTTTGCTGCAAGAGAACCCTCATACGCAGCTGTATAAACAAACAATGGCTCTCCTACAACATCACCTGCTGCATAAATCCCCTCTATGTTTGTCTGCAGAAAATCATCAACAACGATGAATCCTTTTTTGTCGAGCTTAATGCCAATCTTCTCAAGCCCCATATCTTTTGTATTTGCAACCCTGCCTGTTGCAAGCAGTATACCCTGCGCACTAAAACACCTGATGCTTCCATCTATCTCTGTTACTACCTCTGTTAGCCTGCCCTCTTTTTTGACCTCAAGAATCTTTACACCCGTATGTATTTTTATCCCTTCTTTCTTAAGATGTTCAGTTATTGTATCTGTTATGTCGCTGTCCTCCTGAGGGAGAACTCTTTTGCTTCGCTGCAGGATAGTAACCTCTGTGCCAAATCTTGATAACATCTGTCCACATTCCAGTGCAATATATCGACCACCAATAATAATTATTGACTCAGGTAGCTTTTTCTGTTCAAATACATCCTTACTTGTCATAAATCCAGCCTTATTAAGCCCTTTTATTGGTGGTATGTAGGTAGAAGAGCCGGTAGATATAACTATCCTTTTAGACTTGAGCAAACGTCCCTGTGCCTTTATAGTATCTGTTGAGACAAATTCTGCCCTTGCTTCAACCAGCTCTATATTATTATATGATTTTAAAACATCTATGTATTTTGATCTTCTGAGTGATTCTACAAGATCATCTTTTTGTCTTACAATCTCTCTGTAATCTACCTCTAATTTGCCTGAGTTAATCCCAGAAAAAGGAGTCTTTTCTGCATTTCTTTTTGCCATTGCAGCCCTGATAAGGGTCTTTGATGGGACACACCCAACATTAACACAGGTCCCTCCAATCAACCCATGATTTATCATTATCACTCTTTTACCAAGTTCCGCTGCCCTGATGGCCGCAGCAAATCCAGCAGATCCACCTCCTATCACAATTAAATCTGCATCAGCTTTATCTATATGAGCTGTTTTTTTATGTATCATTTTTTTGTTCTCTACATTATCATTTATAATATCTACTCCATATCCAAGAGTTTGAATCTTCTTTTTAATTGTCGCTATATCTAC
>CAYSBA010000125.1:0-4968 GCA_964429075.1 uncultured bacterium | reverse complement strand
CATAAATTCAAAGCAATATGTTCTTGTTTCTATTGAAGATATTACAGAATTAATGCGAGCCAAGGAAAGTTGTAAAAAGACTACTGAAGATATGATGCGTCTTCTGGATACTGCTCCCTTTGCAATCACGGTCCACAGAAACAACAGATTTATCTATGTTAATAGGACAATGGTTGAGCTTCTCGGATACAATTCTCCAGAAGAGATCATTAACAATTTAAGAGTGCTCGATGTTGTGCATAGTGATGATAAGGAGGCAGTCAAAAAGAGGATTGCGGGTGTGATAGAGCAAAAAAAGAATGCTCCCCCACGAGAAGAAAAGATATTAAAAAAGGATGGAAGTGTAGTTATAGCAGAAATTCAGGCAATCCCTATACACTTTGAAGGAAATCCTTCTGTCCTTGTAATTGCACAGGATGTAACTCAGAGACAGGCCTTTTTTGAAAAGATCAGGGAACTCGACAGGATGGTGGCAGTTGGAACACTTGCTGCAGGTGTAGGGCATGAGATAAATAACCCCTTGGCCTATATTATAGGGAACCTCGATAATGCAAATGAAACAATTAACCAAATGAGATATGTGCTGAACAATCTCCTTGAACACACAGATGAAACAGCAAGCAAATTTGCAATGAAGATTAAAGACAACATTGATGAGCTAAAAGAGCTTATTTCAGACTCAATGGATGGTGCAAAAAGAATAAAGAATATAGTTCGTGATTTGAATGAGATATCAAGAAAAGATGATAATATTTTTGAAAGAGTTAATGTCTTTGATACAATAGATGCAGCAATAAAACTTGCACATAACGAGATAAAACATAGAGCAAGATTAATCAAAAATATATCTTGTAGTGATGTATATGTGCTGGGCAACAATACAAAGCTTGTACAGGTTTTTCTAAACATCCTTGTAAATGCTGCACATGCAATTCCTGTAGGTGATAAAGAGAACAATTTTATAGAGATTACCTGTTATAAAGAAGATCAAGATATTGTTGTTGAGATAAAAGACAGTGGTTCGGGTATCCCAAAAGAGAATCTATCAAGGATATTTGATCCATTCTTTACAACAAAAGACCCTGGCAAGGGGACAGGACTTGGTCTTTATCTCTGCAAACAGATTGTAACAGGCATGCATGGAGATATCGAGGTATCGAGTGAACTTGGTAGAGGAACAACCTTTAAGGTCAGATTGCCACTCTGTGAGATTCCGGATAATGCAACTACAGACAACATAAAGACAGAGTCCAAAGAAATTTCAACAGTTTTATTTAAAGAGAGACCAAAGATCTTGATTGTTGATGATGAAACAAAGATATGCAGTATGTTAAAAAGGGGTTTAAAAAGAGAATACGAAGTGTTGGTATGTAACAAAGCAAAGGATGCAATAAATAAGATAAAAGAGGGTGAAATCTTTGATGTAATCCTGTGTGATCTTATGATGCCCTCTGTTTCCGGTATGGACTTTTATAATAGGATTAAAGAGATTAATAGTGAGCTTGTAAATCGCATAATATTTATGACAGGTGGTGCCTTTTCTGATAGTGCAAAGAGATTTTTGTTGGGAACAAATAATCTTTATATCCAGAAGCCTTTTGATTTAAAAGATCTAAAAAAACTGATCAATGATCTATTGAACAAGTAGTATACGATTTATCACTGTCTTTGTTTCAAAAATATACACCTTTTATGTGGGTTGAAAAAAAAATAATATAGTTTATATCGGTAATAAACTTTTTTAGGAGGCTTTGTTATGAAAGTTTTAAGCAAATCTTTTGCAATCCTTGTAGTATCAATGTTGATACTGCATGGTTGTAAAGGGCCAAAAGGTGACAAGGGTGACAAGGGAGATCCTGGTACACCCTGCTGGGAGATCGTTGGCGATGTAAACAATGATGGTAAGCTCGATGCCAACGATTGTGTTGGGCAAGATGGGATGGATGGAACAAACGGTATCTCCTGCTGGGACCTCAATGGCAACGGAATTGGTGACCCCGAGGAAGATATAAACAATGACGGAAATTTCGATGCACTCGATTGTCAGGGTAAGGACGGAGAAGATGGAACAAATGGAATCTCCTGCTGGGACCTCAACGGCAATGGAATTGCTGACCCTGACGAAGACATTAACAACGATGGAGAGGTCGATGCGCTCGACTGCAAGGGTGCAGATGGCCAAGACGGACTCGCCTGTTGGGATCTGAATGGCAATGGCGTTGGCGACCCTGAAGAAGATATCAACAACGATGGTAACTACAATGCCCTTGATTGTAAGGGTGCTGATGGTCAGGATGGCTGCTATATCGGTACAGTATCGGGTGTTGTAAAGGATGTGGATGGCAATCTCCTTGAAGGCGTGACAATTACTACAGATCCTGCAACAACACAGGTTACAACCGATGCAAACGGTGCGTTTGAGATCAGTGATATAAACATTGGTGTATACACATTGACAGCAAGTTTAACAGGTTATCAGGACTATGTTACTCAGGTTGGTGTAGTTGCATGCCAGACTGTTAGTATATCAGTTATTATGGCAAAAGAAGAGCCAAGCGGTCCAGGTTCTATCTCTGGTTATGTAACCGATCTTTATGGGAATGGTCTTGAAGGTGCAACTGTTACAATTGAGAACTCAACTATATCAACCACTACAGATGCAGATGGACATTTCGTTCTTCAGAATGTAGATGCACCCGGTCCATACTATCTATATGTTACTGCCCCTGCTGGATATCTTGACAGTGAGACATTTGAAGCTGTCTGGGTATCTTCCGGTATGGATACTGAACTGGACAAGCCAATAAAGTTGTCTGGTAAACCTACCGATAGTGCAACATATGTTGGTTCTGATGTTTGTAAAGGATGCCATCAGAGTTATACACCAGAGATTGTAACAGACTGGGAAGGTTCTGCACATCACAATTCTGTCAATCATGATTACAGCCATTTTGATGCCTCTGGCTGGCCAGCAGCCGGCGATCAGCTTACTCTCAATTTTACGGTTCATGCCTATGGTACCACCGATCAGGATGCAACTGTTACCTTGATTCATGACACTGATAACAATGGAAATGATATCTACAGGGTCCAGATTGGTAACGATGTCTTTGATGTTATAGGGACCTACGGTGGTATAAGTAATGAGCAGTATAAACAGCGTTATCTATTTGTTGATACAAATTCCAATCTACTGGATTCTTCAAGCACCGATGGTCCCAATCCAATCAAGATTCTCCCAATCCAGTACAATCAAAAGAGCGGTGAGTGGGTAGATTACCATGGCAACAAGACCAATGCAGAAGATAACTGGTGGAATGACAACAGGGCCTTTGGTAAAAAATGCGCTGGTTGTCATAATACCAACCTCGATGTACAAGTCGACGCTAATGGGAATCTCACACACTATAGCTACGATGAGCTAAACATTGGTTGTGAAAAGTGCCATGGACCAGGTTCTGATCATGCCTCTGCAAGTGATTCAGAAAGACTTAAATACATAATTGCTCCAGATCATCTTACTCAGAAGGCTGCAACAGAGCTCTGTGGAAGATGCCATTCAAGAGGACATAGCGCAGATCCCGATGGTGCCTATGGTTATCCATGGAATGATAGCCTTGGAGGCGAGATGATCCCTGCACTTGGTAACCTCGATGACTTTTATGTACAGACACCGGGTCTCTGGGGCGATGCTGTAGGTCACTCCAAGAAACACCATCAACAGTATAATGACCTTTTGAAGGCAAAACACTACAACAATCCTTATGATAAGGTAACCTGTTACACCTGTCACAATCCACACAAGGCATCTGTTGGTCCTGATGAGATGGAGGAGGATGGCATAGTATTTCATGATCCTGATGTTGATAACAATGTCCTTTGTCTGGTTTGCCACGCTGAACATGGTGATTTTGCTAACATCACAAAAGAAGATGTGGCTATGATTCACACAAGCTACAACGGTAATGTAACAGACACGGCGGGTAATGCTCTTACCTATACAGATGATGAAATAGCTGATGCTCAAGAGACTGTTGAAGAGGCTGTAGAGCTTCATATGACAACAAGGGCTGCCATGCCTGCCGGTTACGATCCTGACAATGGTCCTGGTAGATGTATCAAGTGTCACATGCCTAAGACAGCAAAATCTGCTGAGTGGTTTACCGGTCCTAACATCTATGGTCAGGATAGTATGATCGAGGGTGACATACATTCTCATGTCTTCGATATCATAAGGCCACAGATAAGCAGAAGTATGGCACAGAGTGCAAGCTCCAACACCGACATTATGCCGAATTCATGTGGTACCTGCCACGATCGTTATCGCTTTGCAGCACCATAGAAAATAGATCATCCTGAAACAACAAAAAGGGGAGGAGAAATCCTCCCCTTTTTTGTGTTTACTTAAAGGTGATGTCTTAGAATTCATTAAAAAGTGATACTGTAGTATAAATATAAAAACTAAATAAAAAGGTACGACAAAGAATGACACAAAAGAAAAAAGAGATGCTAAAAGGTAGCAAGAGAGGTTTTAGATCGAGGAATAGGATTGGACGAGATTGCAAAGATAATGAGGATACGAGCAAAGAAAACATAAGCTATTAGCGTTAGAGCATATGAATAAATTTTGTGTATAAAAAAAGGTATAGATGTCAGAGAGTGTGTCGAGGTTATTTTCAAAGACGGAGATAAGGGATGATAGATGGTAACGGGAGATGGGGTCGGGATTTGCTATTTTAGTTGTGAGTAAGTTGAATAATAACTGGATTTAAAAAATCAAAACAAAACCTTTCAGTAGAGTTAAGATTCTGGGGGAAGATATTCCATTTAGCGAAAAGGATTCTGGGGGGCAAAACAGCCTCAAAAGATAAAACAGATTTTATTAAGTTCTATGCGGAGTTAAAAAATGGATTGGTGAATTTGATATGTTTACTATAGAGATAGAAAAGCAATTTGAGGATTTAAAAC
>CAYSBA010000124.1:3134-5014 GCA_964429075.1 uncultured bacterium | reverse complement strand
CACTTACACATGGCCTCGCTGATGGAGTATACAGAGATATGATAGAATCTGTTACACTATCTTCAATAGGTCATTTCCAGGTTCAACATAAAGACTATGCAAAGGATGAATCTATATATTTAGCTATTGAAAATTACAAAAAGCTTATAGACAAGCTCAATAAAATAGCAGGCATTGTGGCGCTATCTCCACGCATTGTGTTCTGGGCAATGGTGTCAGGTGATAAGGAGGCCCAGGCAGCCATGGTAATAGGGATAGATCCATTAAAAGAGAGGAAGGTGACAGACCTTTTGAAAAAGGGAAATATAAAAGATAACTCCCCCGCACATGGAAAGGTGATTGTGGGTAAAGGACTTGCAAAATCATTGAAAATCAAAAAAGCTCAGAAGCTGGTTATATTAACACAGGCTACAGATGGCTCAATTGCCAACGATCTTTTTGATGTGGATGCAATAATAGATACAGGTTATCAGGATCTGGACAGAAACCTTATTTTAATGAATCTAAAGGATGCGCAGGATTTTATGGTAATGCCAGATAGGGTACATTTAATTGCAGGTAGAATAAAAAGTCTGGATGAGCTTGATGGTATAATCCTACGGATAAAAAAGAGCCTTCCTAAATATCTTGTGGTAAAAAGCTGGGATAAGATTGCACCAAGACTTGCTGCATACATAGAGACAGACTACGAAGGTACATTTATTGTTGACTTTATTGTAGCGATAATCGTAATACTTGGTATAGTAAACACTATAAGTATGTCTATCCTTGAGAGAAAGAGGGAATTTGGGGTCATGATCGCAATAGGGACAACACCAAAGAGACTCTTTTTGCTCATATGTTATGAAACTGCTATAGTCCTTTTTGTTGGTCTTTTTATCGGACTCTTACTTGGAACTCTCATTAATTTCACTTTTTCTGTATACGGTATACCTATTGGAGGTAGCAGTAGCATAAGTGCGTTTGGAGCTACCTTTAAATCAAGAATATACACAATGGTCTCTAAGACAAGCCTGATTAGTCCATTTATAACTGTCTCTATTACCCTTTTCATTAGCATGGCAATTTCAGCAAGACGCATCTTCAGGCTTTCACCAATCTCTGCAATAGGTGGACGGAGTATAGGATGACAGTCCTTATTAAGATGGCCTTCAGAAACCTCTTCAGAAATAAAAAAAGAACCCTTATTACCGGCACTGTTGTAGCTTTTGGAATTATTCTGGCTCAGGTTACGTACGGTTTTTTATTATATATGATGGATAAGATGGTAAAAGGCATTGGAGAGTCTGGTTATGGTCATATCAGGATTATAACAAAGTCTCATGCAGAAGATAAGACAAATCTAAGTTTGATTAAAGACTCCGACACTATTGTCAAAGAGATATCAAAAATTGTTAAAAAAAATGGCAGGGTGGTTCAGCGTATAGAGATTTCAGGCACAATAAGTTCTGCAAGAAATACGCTGGGAGTGATGATATACGGAATTGAACCTGAGATGGAAAAGGCTGTCCTTGGCCTAAACAAAAGGATGATTAAAGGATCATACAGATTAGACAGGATGGGAACACTCATCGGTAAAGGGCTTGCAAAAAAGCTTAAAGTAAAACCAGGCTCACGAGTGGTACTTCGCTTCCAGACAAAGGATGGAACAATGACAGAGGCCCTTTTTAAGGTAAGGGGTATATTCAGCTCACCTGTACCAGACTTTGATTCTTTTTCTGTATTTATTGACATGAATAGGATCAGAAGATTAATTATCACTGGCAAAGATGCAAGTGTAATCTACGTCAACCTTACAGATGGCAGGTTACCGGAAGGGTATAAAGATAAAATTGCTAAGATCATAAGTGATAAAGGAGTTGTTGTCCAAACCTGGAAAG
>CAYSBA010000124.1:260-3124 GCA_964429075.1 uncultured bacterium | reverse complement strand
GGAAAGAATTTATGCCACAGCTTGAGCAATTATTCAGGTTAAACAATATCTATGTCCTTTTAACTGGTGGGCTTGTCTTTTTTATAATTGCCCTTGTGGTTATCAATACAATGTATATGGCAGTAATAGAACGTACAAGAGAGTTTGGTCTGTTATTGAGCCTGGGCACCACTCCAGGTGAGATAAAAAGGCTTGTACTCTTTGAATCATTCTTTCTCTCTTTATTAAGTGGTCTTTTTGGAACATTGTTTGGTATCCTTTTGTGTGGATATTTTTCTATCCATGGGATAAATTACTACTCACAAAAACTCGATTCCTTTGATCTTGCAGGTATAGGGATGGATCCTGTTATGTACACAAAGGTAGACATGACCGGTATGCTCATACTATCTCTTGTGATATGTATACTTGTTGCAATCAGTTGCTACTTCCCTGCTCGAAGGGCATCTGTTATGAGTCCTACAGAAGCAATGAGGTATATCTAAGGAGAAGTTTCATGTCACTAATCGAGATAAGAGATCTTCATAAAAACTACAAAAATGGGGTGGTAGAGGTTCACGCATTAAGAGGTGTAACCCTCTCTATTGACAAAGGTGAATTTGTGGCAATTGCAGGTCCTTCTGGATCTGGTAAGACCTCGCTCTTGAATATAATTGGAGGGCTTGATCTGCCGAGTTCTGGTTATATTAGTGTAGATAATCGTGACCTCTCCAAGATGGCGAAAAATGAACTTGCACGATTTAGGCTCTTTCATGTGGGTTTTATTTTTCAGGCATACAATCTTATTCCTGTCCTTACGGCCTATGAAAATGCAGAATATGTACTTCTTCTTCAGGGCTGGGAAAAGGAAAGAAGGAGGAAAAGGATAGAGGAGCTCTTTCAAGCACTTGAGATAATCGATTATATCGATACATTCCCCGACAGGATGAGTGGAGGACAGCAGCAGAGGGTTGCAATTGCAAGGGCACTTGCCGCAAGACCAAAGCTTATTCTTGCAGATGAACCGACAGCAAACCTTGATTCAAAGTCTGGTGAAAGGTTACTTGAGCTTATGAGACGTATGAACGAAAAGGAGAACATAACATTCATATTCTCTACACACGATAGGATGGTAATGGAATTTGCAAAGAGATTGGTACTGTTAAAAGATGGTATGATAGTTGAGGACAGACAGCAGTGAAGGGCCTTTTTCTATCTATCACGCTATTTTTTTCCTTTCTTATCAAGACACCACAACTTGTATCAAAGGAGCTGAGATATGACTATTCTGGATACATTAAAGGCCTTTCCGGTCTTCTTGATATGAAAGGTACCGGACTCTCATCAGGGGATGAATGGGATGGATTCTACAACACAAAAGTAAGGATTGAAGGAAAGCTTCAGGCAAAATCAATATTTTTAATAGATGCTGCATACGAACTAACTCAGAGTACTGTTACGTCAAATCTTTCAGAGATATTTCTGTGGAGGTCAAATTCAGACGAATGGTTTAAAAAAAGACGACTCATCGATCCTGATCTATTTCTAATTTCACAGGATAACCTCGCACTTTCTCAGAATATTGACAGACTATTTATTCAGATATCAAAGGGTGGACTCGATATCTATATAGGCAGACAGGCAATAACATTTGGAGTTGGCAGGATTTGGAGTCCTGCAGATGTGGTGGCCCCATTTAATCCGGTTGAGTTTGATAGAGAGACAAAACCTGGAGTGGATGCCTTGAGGTTGGACTACTCTTTTGAAAATATGAGTATATTCTCTTTTTATTTTTTACCAGAAAAAGATGATCTTAAATCAAGCTCAATCCTGTTTTCTCTAAGGACACTCGTTTTTGATACAGATCTGGAGGTGCAAGCCGGTATGTTTTTAAGCTACTATATTCTGAATATATCTCTTTCTGGAAATATTTCAGATATGTCTTTCTGGCTTGAGAGCGCTACAGCAGTCGATAAAGTTGAAAAAGGGTTGCATCAATCCTTTGACCTTGGTACCGAATATTCACCATTTGATGATCTTGATATCTTTTTGGAATACTATAGAAACGGTTTCGGTACTCAATATAAAGATAACTATCTCAACATCCTGTTAAGCAAACCAATAAAAGATGGGCTGAGTTACTCACCTGCAATAGACTACATTGGAGGCGGTATTGAATACAGGCTCACAGATCTAATACAGATATCAGCTGCTGCATTAGGTAACACTAATGATGGATCTTTCCTTTTAATCCCCCTTTTAAATTACTCTGCATCAGATGAGCTTACCCTTTACACAGGTGGAATCATCACCCATGGCGAAGGTATAAATCAGGGTGGAACATTTGATGAATATGGTGTTATACCTGATATTCTATTTGTTCAGATGAATCTCTACTTTTAGATAAGCTCTTTAAGAGTCTTTAATACCTCTTCCACATGCCCTTTTACCTTCACTTTATCCCACCTTCTTACGATGTTTCCCTCTGGATCTATAAGCAGAGTTGTACGGATCACACCCTCTCTTTCCTTCCCATACATCTTCTTTTTTCCCCAGGCATTATATAATTTCAGTACCCTGTGCTCGGGATCACTTAGCAGTGTTATCGATAGATTATGCTTTTGAACAAAATTCTGATGTCGTTTTGGAGAATCTGGACTTATACCTATGATTTCTGCACCAAGTTTACTAAATTCTTTTGCATAGGCTGTAAAATCCTTTGCCTCAGTTGTACACCCTGGCGTATTGTCCTTTGGATAAAAATACAACACCACCCATTTCCCTTTATAATCAGATAGCCTTACCCTGTTTTCATCTTTGTCTAATAATTCAAAATCTTCAGCCTTCATAGATCACTCCCTATTGAAAATTGATATCAATATAGC
>CAYSBA010000124.1:0-250 GCA_964429075.1 uncultured bacterium | reverse complement strand
CTACTTCAGATCAATTGGTCAAGAGATATATAAATGTCCTGAAATTTTGTATAGAAATTTTATTGAGTAAATATCAGGTTCATACAAGATGGTTTATAACAGACACTCAAATAGATCTTTGTATTTATATCAATTAATTTATAAATAAGTACTGGATAACTTTTAAAGCCTGTGTTATATTTGAGGTGTTATGAGCAGGAGGTGTTATTTATTTATCATTTTGATCACAACAGCCCTTCTGTTTACCGGC
>CAYSBA010000123.1:0-5014 GCA_964429075.1 uncultured bacterium | reverse complement strand
TTATAATATACTATGGCAGATATAGTTCTTAAATTTGACATAGCGGGTATTTCAAAGGATGATCTAAAAAGAGCCCTATTAGAGGCCATGCAAAAGTTGGATGGTAAATATCCCTTCAAGGTGCAGCAAAGAGAGGGTAATATCATGGCAAAGGGCAAGGGTTTTGAAGGATCTATTGAGATAAAAGATACAGTTCTCAAACTAAATTGCAATCTTGGTCTCTTTCTGAAACCTTTGAAAGGTAAGATTGAATCTGAGATGAAAAAGATAGTTGAGAGGGAGATATCATCCCTAAGGGAGGCAGGATCATAGGTGTCCTTACCGGAAACCTGACTGGCCTAAAAAAAGAGACACTGAAGACGCTCGAGAGAATCGCAAAAAAGCGATTCCCACAATCAACACTTATTCCTGAATATGCACTTTTGCGTATTTTAGATATTTCTGAGCAGATTGAAAGGCAAATTGGGCTTGTGGTCGACAGGAGCGGAAGAGTCCTTCATGTAGTTGTAGGTACAAAAAATCAGATAGTGATCCCCTATCTCGGGAGAACAAGGCTTGCTTCTTACAGATTAAGTGGGGTGAGGGTTATCCATACACACTTTTTAGGTCAAAAGATAAATCATGATGATCTTGTTGACCTTGCATATCTTAAACTCGATGTGATGTGTGCAGTTGTAAGGGATAAAAAAAGTGGCAGGATAAACTTTCAGATTGCCTATCTTAAACCTAAAAGAGATATTGAAGAGCCCTGGGTAATAGAAGAAAAAAAAGACTTGGATATCGATTTTTTGTCCTTTGTAAGAGACCTTGAAGAAGAATTTAAAAGAGAAATGGATTCAATACACAGAAAGAGCGATAAAGAGAGGGCAATAGGTGTCTTTATCTTTGACATAAAAGATCTAAACTACAGAAGTAGGATAGAAGAATTAAAACAGCTTGCACACACTTCTGAAGTTGAAATTGTGGATCATGTATTACAGTTTAGAAAACGTCCTGATCCTGCATATCTGATAGGCAGGGGTAAACTTGAAGAGGTCATTATAAAGGCAATGTATCATTATTGTGATCTAATAATCTTTGATAGAGACCTGTCACCTGCGCAGTTAAAAAATATAACTGAACAGGCTGAAATCAGGGTAATAGACAGGACACAACTAATCCTTGATATCTTTGCAAGACATGCAAAGAGCAGGGCGGGGAAGATCCAGGTAGAACTTGCACAGCTTAAATATACATTACCAAGACTGGTACAATCAAAGACCGCCTTCAGTAGACTTGCTGGTGGAATTGGCACGAGGGGTCCTGGTGAGCAAAAATTAGAGATAGATAGAAGGCGCATAAGAGACAGGATCATAAGGCTTGAAAAGGAACTTAAGACTATAGAAAGGATGCGTAAGAACAGAAGAAAACTGAGAAATAAAAGGGATATTCCTATAATACCTATTGTAGGGTACACCAATGCTGGAAAATCTACTCTTCTGAACAGGCTTACAAATGCTGATGAATACTCTGCCAACAAACTCTTTGCAACCCTTGACCCAAAGACAAGACGTCTCAGGTTCCCAAATGAGCGTGATGTAATAATCACAGATACAGTTGGCTTTATACAGGACCTGCCAGAGGAGCTCCTTAAGGCCTTTAAGGCAACGATAGAAGAGATAGGTGATGGTGATATGATCCTTCATATTGTTGATGCATCAAATCCAGACATGGATAGACATATTGAGGTTGTAACTGATACCCTAAAGGATCTTGGCCTCTGGAGCATTCCTCAGCTCCTTGTATTTAATAAGGTTGATAAAATTGATGAAGAGAAGGCCACAAATCTTTCCACAATGTACAATGCTATATGTGTGTCAGCAAAAACAGGATATGGTCTTGTTGAACTTGTTGAACGTATGGCAGAGATGCTTGAACAGATAGAAGATATGAAGCAGATCGACACTGATGCATTTGAGAGTTGGGCTGAATACTGATGTTGAAGATTGATGACGATTAATATATGAAAGATACCATGGATGTAATAGATCATATATTCAGGGCCTATGATATAAGAGGAGTATGGGATAGAGAGCTCACTGAAGAATCTGTCCGTAAGATTGCACTGGCTTCCGCAGTCTTTTATAAAGATAGGGGTGTGAAAGAGGTGGTGATAGGGAGAGATAATCGCAAAAGTTCACCCTTGATTGAATCCATCTTTGTTGATGTATTTGGCAGTGCTGGAATCGATGTATATCTGCTTGGTATGGTGCCAACACCTGTTCTTTACTATGCACTTTTTCGACTATCTCCTTGTGGTCTGATGATAACTGGAAGCCACAATCCTCCAGATCACAACGGTATGAAGATATGTTACAACAAAAGGACTCTTACCGGTGAAGAGATGAGAGAAATAAGGTTACATTATGGCAAAGTTGATGAAAAAATAAAAGACAAAAAGGGCAAAATAGTAGATAGATCTGAGTATATCCTATCTCGTTACATAAATGATCTTATTGATTCTCTCAATATAGACAAAATCAAAGGTAAATATGTCTTTGACACCGGGAATGGGACTGTTGGACCTGTTTTATCAAGATTACTTGAACTTGTTGGGGCAGAATATATCTCACTCTATTTTGAGCCGGATTCCTCCTTCCCTTATCATCATCCAGATCCCACCCTTCCAGATACACTTGTGGCAATGAAAAAGAGCATTCAGATGGAGAATTTAGGTGGAGGGTTTGCCTTTGATGGTGATGGTGACAGGATTGGTGTTGTGGATGAAACCGGAGATATCCTTTGGGGTGACGAAATCTTGGCCGCACTTGCAGAAGAGATTCTGTATGAAAACCCTGGGTCAACTATCATCGGAGAGGTAAAATGCTCAGATAGGATGTTTGAATTTATAAAGGACAGGGGAGGCAGGCCGATTATGTGGAAAACAGGTCATTCATTCATAAAGAAAAAGATGGAAGAAAGTAAGGCTCTACTTGCCGGTGAAATGAGTGGCCACATATATATAAAAGACAGATATTTCGGTTTTGACGATGCAATATATGCTGCTATGAGGTTGATTGAGATTGCTGAGAAAAAGGGCACAAATCTTTCGTCCTTAAGGGTCCTTGGAAAGGGCTATACCACACCAGAGATAAGGATTGATGTAAGAGATGACTCAACAAAATTTGAAATAGTAAAGCGCTGTATCAAGTATTATTTAAACAGAGGGGAGGATGTTGACATAATCGATGGTGTGAGATTTTCGAGAAAGGATGGATGGGCACTGATAAGGGCCTCCAACACTCAACCACAGATTATACTTCGAGCAGAGGGCAGGGATAATCTTTCAATGGAGATCCTGAAAAAGGAGATAATGGGCCTTGTAGAAAGGATCAAGAAAGAGGTTGAGGGGTACTGAGTGGCATTCAGGGTTACAATTCTTGCAGGTGGTGCTGGCAAGAGACTATGGCCTATTAGCAGGAAGAAGCTCCCAAAACAGCTTTTATCTATTGTGGGTGAAAAGAGTCTAATCGAACTGACAGTTTCACGGATACGAGAGTTAAGACCAGATTCCATTCATCTGATTGCTACAAAGGAGCTGTTAAACATCATTATAGGAAGTCTTGGCAGAGGACCTTTTTCAGATGTAGAATTTATAAAAGAGCCTGCTGCAAGGAATACTGCTGCATGTGTATGTCTTATAAGCTTTATGTTTGATAAAGATGACATTCTACTTGTTACTCCATCAGATCACTATGTAGAGCATCCAGATATACTTAATAAGGCAATAAAAAATGGTATTACTGCTGCACAAAGGGACAATATTGTGCTCTTTGGAATCGATCCAGACAGGCCAGAGACAGGTTATGGTTATATAGAAAAGGGTAATTACAATAAAAATGGATGGTACGATATTTGTGATTTTAAGGAAAAACCAGACGAAAAAACTGCTTTAATTTACCTTGAGTCTGGTAAATACCTCTGGAATGCAGGGATCTTTCTTTTTAAGGCATCCACAATGCAAAGACTTTTTCGGAAGTTTGCACCAGAATATATAGAAGCAGTAGAGGCATTTTTAAAAGGTGATGGATCGCTATATGGTTCTTTACCAAAGGAGCCAATCGACAGACTTATAATTGAGAAAGCAAAAAGGCGGGTGGTTTTTGGCGTAGATAAAGCTGGATGGACCGATCTTGGTAGTTGGAAGAGTGTAAAGCAGATAGACAAAAGTGTCTCTAACAATTTAATTGTTAAAGATGCAACAGATATCTATGTAAAAAGCGAGAAAAAGGCTGTAGTTGTACTTGGTCTTTCAGATATAGTGATAATCGATACAGGCGATGCACTTATGATAGCTTCAGAAAAGGGACTTTCTCATATGAATGATGTCTACAACGAACTGGAAGATAAGATGCCAGAAGTTGTTGATATAACACCATGTGAAAAGAGGATATGGGGTGAGTATAGGATACTCAGGGATGATAAAAATTATAAGGTAAAGGTTATAAGCCTGAAGCCAGGTCATAGATTGAGTCTGCAGTCACACACAAAGAGGGATGAGTGCTGGACGATAGTAGAGGGAGAAGGGATTGTAACACTGAACAATAAAAGAAATAGGGTAAAAAAGGGCGATGTTGTGGTTATAAAAAAAGACATGATTCACAGAATTGAAAATACAGGTGCTGACAAACTTGTCTTTGTTGAGGTGCAAACAGGTCAATACCTCGGGGAAGACGATATTATAAGATATGAGGACGATTATGGGCGCTTGTAAAGGTCTTTTTGCTACCATCTTTATTTTCATTTCTAACCTGTTTGCATGCGCCACCTTTGAGGCCAGAAAGGTCCCATCCTATTCAGAGCTTTTAGGATTAATAAATGATGGTAAGATTCAGGTTGCAAAAACTGGGCTTTTAAGGCTGATAAAGAGGGATCCAAAGAGGAGGGAGTATTATAAATTACTTTTGCAGATTGAACTTGTGGATAGAAAAAAAGATGAATACTTTAATATTATAAAGTCCAATAAAAAAGAGGG
>CAYSBA010000122.1:0-5017 GCA_964429075.1 uncultured bacterium | reverse complement strand
AGGGTATTTCTATCAATTCCCATCAATCCTGTTTCATGCAGAAGGTGTGTATGAGTTTGAATCTGATGGCTTTATTGGCAGGAATGATTTTCCTGACCCCGGTGATCCCTATTACCTTGAGTTTGATCTAAAAAGTGGTGGCGGCAGATTCTACGACAACCATATACCACTCGATCCTCTCTCTTCACTAATCAAAATTGAAAAGCGTGCAGACAGTACACAATTTGTAAGATCAGATATCGTAACCTATACTATAACCATTCAAAACAATTCAAATATTGATCTTAATTATGACTATCTAAATGGAGGTCTGTATATAAGGGATATTATAGACCCACAGATGAGAGTTGACCAAGATTCTGTTGTATTGCTTGACCATACCGGAAAGAAGATAGACAACAATGCCTTCTCTGTAAATCGCGCTGGGAATATACTTTTAATAGGGCCCTTTGAGCTTGATGCAAAAAGTTCTGTTACAATCCTCTATCATGCTGTATTCAGGTCTAATGCAAGCTTGGGTAATCATCCTAACTCTGCAATTGTGGTCAGTGCTGATGGAACCCCTATATCAAACAGATCTGAATTTGATGTAGAACTTGTAGAAGACCCGGACCTTGATCTTGCAACACTACTCGGTGAGGTATTCTGTGATGATAACAAAGATGGTATAAGAAATCCTGGTGAATTCGGGATTGGAGGAATAAGATTCTTTATCGATACTGGATGGTATGCCTACTCCGATCCATCTGGTAGATTTCATTTTCCAGGAGTTGATCCTGGTGTCAGGATGGTGAAGATAGATGATAATACAGTACCAGAGGGTATCAATATTAAAAAGGAGAGTTTAATACTCGATCTTACCCCGGGACTTGTTGAGAGCATAAACTTTCCAGCAGAGTGCAGGTTTAAAGAGGAAAAAGGTTTTCTTGTAAGGAAAAGTCCCTTAGCAAAAAAGGATAAGGGAAAGAAGAAGATCAGGATAGAGGGTGATCTTAAGGAGGGTTATGTCAGGATTGGTAAAAAATTTATAGATCTTTTAGAACTTGAGTCTGAAATCAGTATCAAACAACACATTTTATACGATCCTGAACTCAACTCAACTATTGAATTTGTTATAAAGGGTCCAGACAGAAAAGCAAAGCTTGTCCTGTTCAATGAAGATAAAAACAGGGTTATCGGTATCAAAAAGACAAAGGGTCTCTTTAAGCTAAATCTCAAAGACATAAAGGACCTCCTCAACAGAGACATAAATGTTATCAACTATCTTGTCTATACAGAATCAGATGGTGTTATTTATCAATCAGATGTAGATAGATTTGTGGTACTGAGAAAACCGGATAAATCCATCAAAGTAGATGCCCTCAGTGAATCTGAAAAACTTCTTTCTAAGAGAATATCACCCTATATCGATCAAATACTTAAATATAACGCTGCTGTTATGCATCTATATGTTGATGACAGTGGAGATAGCGAAGTAGATAAAAAACGTTCCCTTAGTATAGGCAAAGAGATATTGCGTATTTTATCTTCCAGAAAAAGACTCGAGTTTGTAAAGATTATACCACATGGCTCTGAATATCCAGTTGTACCTAATATATCTCATAAAAACCGCTCATTAAATAGAAGGGTGGTCTTTGAACTATTTAATATACCGGATCTTGATGTCAGAGTAGATAGAGCTCAATTTGCTGAGAGGGTTAACAAAAAGGGTATTTATGTATCAGAAACATTGGATGGTCAGGTCGAAGGCTTCATTGAAAAAGAGTCCCTTGATCAGAATCTCCTATTAAAAGGTAAAGGTGGCTTTTATTTAATAAAACCAAAAATTATAAAGGAAAAAGAGCCTGGTGGAATTGTTGAAGTAAAAGTGTCTAAAAAAGGTGTTGTTCTAAATTTTGTTCCAAAGAAGACAACTTCTTATGAAAAAACTTATAAAAAGGGTATACCGACTATGATATACCTGCCTTCCGGAAATACTATAAAGGGGAAGTTCTTATTTGTGCACGGTTTTGTACCACCAGGCGCCAGTGTAACTATAAATGGAGAGAGTGTCTTTATCGAATCATCAGGACGATTTTCTTACAATCTACCAGTAGAGGATAAAAGGGAACTCGATGCAGTTATCAAAGTGGGTATGAAAGGAATGGAACCTTATATTATAAAAAAACACTATGTTGTAAAGGATACAGGTTGGTTTTTGATGGCCCTTGGTTATGGTAGTATCTTTTCTGGAAAGGATAGATTATGGGATCAGTGGTTTGTTAACAAAACTTCAATTCTTAAAGATAGAATCAGACTAAATGGCAGGCTCAGTACCTACTTTAAAGGCCTTTATAGAGAAATGGGACCCTTTGAGAAACTTGAGATAACAGCTCATCTCGACAGTGCATCCTCAACAACAGAAAGTGAGCTTCCCAACCTATTTGATCCAGCAAGGTATTATCCTGTCTTTGGAGATACAGCTCCTGTAGTAAAGGATGTCAACACTGAGGGTCCTCTGTATCTTGCTATAAATGCAGATAAATCTGAGTTTGTATATGGCATTACCCATATTGACATCACAAAAGGAGATATCTTTCGCTTTAAAAAGACTGCAATGGGGGCAAGACTAAGGCTGGATAAAAAGGTTTCAAAGGATGTGGCTATCAATGCAGAAGGTTTTGTGACCGAGAAGGAGCAAAAGAGGGTCCATGTGCTTGATGAGATCGCAGCAACAGGTGGCAGTGTATATTACACAAGTCATACAGATATCGTTGAACAGACAGAGGATGTTGAGATAGTTATAAGAGACCGGGATACAGGGATAGTTAAAAGCAGGGTAAAAAAGATATTAAACAGAGATTATACAATAGATTATAAAACAGGAAGAATTGTACTTAAAGAGAGTATAGGCCAGAGCGACAGTGCTGATATTATAGATACAAACCCGATCGATTCCTCAGATGGTGATCAAGTATTTTTGGTTGTTGAATATGATGCATATTCTAATGAAAATAAGAGCCCTTCGACAGGAGCCGGCTACATCTCAACCACACTATGGGATAGGTTACGTGTAGGTGCAGGTTACATGCAGATC
Organism: uncultured bacterium; assembly: GCA_964429075.1. Classification (GTDB taxonomy): domain Bacteria; phylum CAYSBA01; class CAYSBA01; order CAYSBA01; family CAYSBA01; genus CAYSBA01. The sequence goes on along the minus strand of CAYSBA010000122.1, from coordinate 1,941 downwards.
AAAGACGATTCAGCACCATACAGACTGATATCTGGAAAATTGGATTATAAGTTTGGTAATGATTCTGATATATCGATCGAAGCAGGTAGTAGTAAAGGTCTTGATGGTTATAAAAATGTATCTTTTGATGGTGGTATCAGTTATGAAAAGATCGATATTGTATCAACCGACAGTAACCATCCTGCTGTTGATCTGTCTATTCATATTAATGCAAAGGATATTCATCATTCTCTACCAGATTCTTTAAGATTTGAGGGAGAATATAACTATCAGGAACCGGGATTTACAAATAGAGATTCCTTTACTGCAGCAAATATGCATAGGTTTAGGCTCTCTATGAGCTTTGATGCTAACAGTGATACTAAAATACAGTTGACCCATGAGGGTCTTTACAGAAGGGACAGACCGGCTGATGGTCAGTATCTCTTAAATCAACAGACATCAAAACTCCGGATCGACAAAAAGGCATTCGGTGCCATCTGGAATGCAGAGTATGCCCATTCTCTCATACAGTACTCTAACGATCCAGATAGTCGGTTCGATGATGCCATTGGGTTCGGGACATCTTTCAGAGCCATGAGGCCTCTGGTACTCAAAATCTCACAAGAGTATCATTTAAGGGCTGGTCAGGTGGGATATAATGATTACTGGGACAGGGCAGCCACTTCACTTGCTGCTGAATGGGATATTAACAAGAATCTATCCTTTGATCTTCAGGAAAAGCTGAGATGGAGTGGTGATAACTCCACAAAAATAGGCTTAAAATTAAAAAATAAAAGAGGCCAGCTCTATATAGATCAGAATTTCAAAAGAGAAAATAACAGCATAAATAACAGTACTATTATAGGGGTAAAAAGGGGTGATATATATTCTGAATACAGGGTGGAATCATCTCTACAAGAAGCCTATGGACAGGCGGTAATTGGTTATTCTGATACATTTAAAATAACAAGGGATTTAAAGATTGGTATTGGTTATGAACGGCAGCAGGTGTCGCCTTCATTACTTCTGTTTCATTCAAACGAAGACAAAAATGATCAGTTCTCAAGGGATCTTTTGACAATAAAGGCAGAACTTTTGAACTCAGAAAAATGGAAAGGTTCATTTATGTATGAGGGAAGGTATGAAAACAGAGAGGTAACACAGAGTGATACTATAGGGCATAGTTTAAGACTTGCAACCGGTTTCAGGTGGACAGATTATCTCAGTCTTCTTGGTACACTTGAGTTGTCGATTGAAAGGGATATTACAAAGAAACAGGATATATCGCGTTATGGTCTTTTGACATTCGGTCAGTCCTTAAGGCCCGGACTTTTTGATGGACTTTTGATCCTTTCTCGTATGTCATGGTATCTTAAGGGAGCTCTCAACGGCTCTTATGGCAACTACAGCGAAAGCAGAGGATTTGCCCTTAGCCTTTCACCCTCCGTAAGATTGCCTCTGGGACTTAAGCTAATTACAAAACTTGCAATAAGAAGGGATGTAAAGAGGGAGGTACTTCTTGCAAATGCAACAAAGAGCTGGTTGATTCTTGCCCTTTCAAGGATCGGATATACATTGGGGAGGGACAAGAACAGTCCAGAACTTGCAGTCGAATACAGAATATTAACACAATTTTTTGATGCCGACTGGTTAAATAAGAATAGAGAATCTGGTTTTCTTTTTGAACTACTTTTCCCTGCAGGCAGAGGAATATATATCGGTGCAGGCTATAATATGACTAACTTTGTTGATGATGAGCTGGTTGATGCAAATGATGTCTATAGAGGATTTTTCGTGAGACTGATAGGTAGTTACTGAATATCCAGCAAGAAAACAAATAGCAATATTTAGAAAGATCTCGAAAAATAGGGGGACATAGCAGGATAAATATAGGATAACAGGGTTCAGGAATGAAGAAAGAAAAAGGGAATAGGAGTAGTAAAAGGGTCAAAATAGAGG
>CAYSBA010000121.1:3442-5070 GCA_964429075.1 uncultured bacterium | reverse complement strand
ATACCAGGGCCGGTGAGGACTCCTGCATAGTTGACCTTGACATTACGCACCCCGACCTCATCTCCTCTTATGATGTATTCCTTTTCCTTCTGCCCAGGTGTGCCTCCATCACCAGGGAGTATCTCACCAAAAGATATAATGCCGTCTTTTGGAGAAATACTTGTGAGTCCTCCGTCAGGGAACTCTATCTTCGCTGTAACATCCTTCAGTGTGAAGATACCCGAGGTATTCATGAGGAGCAATCTTACACTGAAGAACTCCTTTAAACTTTTTATATTGCCCTCAATAATGATTACTCCAGGGATAGACACAGGGGGAAGATCCGGAGCAGGTTTGACCTGATCTTCAAAGACCACTATCTGTGGAGGCTGGGTCTTTGGCTTGTTGTTTCCTCCTGAGTTCCCTTTTGGTATCTTATACACCTCCCAGCCCTTGGGCTCTGTCTTCGGGAGTGCGATGGGCACACTTACCGGCACTGGTTTACTGCCGATATTCAGCACTATATCAAAGGTAGAAACGTGATAGTTTGCAGGATCATCGAGGTCTATTACCCCATCATTTACCAGTTGCTCTACCTCACGAACAGATAGACGGTGAGCGGTGATCTTTGAGACCACGACAGAGTCAAGTGAGACCTGTGTTACCTTCAATTCCTGTGATGCGGTATTCCCATAAGCGTCAGTCGCCTTCACCTCTATGGTGTTCACTGCATTGCTGTTAAGCGGGATATTTAGATCAAATGCCCCGCCCTCATCAGGCAGGCTCTGGGAGGCAGAGCCACCAGGGCCTGTCACAGTGACATTGATGACTGCCCAGGAAGGGAAAGCCGTGATAAGGATCAGTAGGGAGATGAAGAGCATCTCCTCCATTGTCCTCGATACAGTCTCTCTCAGTCTTTTAATCTTCATCCTTCTACCTTTCAATAAAAAGTAAGATCAACCACTGTCTGTCCAAAGGGGTTATCACCTGAGCCAGGCTGCCCCAGAGGCAATACATAGTGGCGGGTCTTACCATTATGCTCTATTATCACATCTACACCACCCTTTTGCTCTGGAACGAGGAGCCCCATGAAATGAAAATATCCATCAGGGGAGACCCTTGCTACCTTTTCACCTGCTGCTCTGCTGAATACATGTACCCTTGTATGCCCTTCTGTCGGGTCAATATTGGTAATCCGTATTGAGATACCAAAGGGATATCTTTCAATGGTGCCGTTTTTCCCTGCGACTATAAGGGCGGTCTGATCAGGGCTCAGTTCAATGTCACCTGGCTGTGAGAGACCTGTCAGGATTCGCAGTATCTCTTCTCTCCCTCTGGGCCACATCAGTATCGCGCCCTCTTTGTCCCCCCTGGTAGGTCCCTGATCAGAGATATAAATGTTACCTGCCCTGTCAACCGCTATACCCCTCAGATTAACAGAATATGTTTTGGGACCAATAACGAACAACTTCTTACCATCCGTTGTATTTACATCCTGTTTAAATAATCTCAATTGCTGGGCAATAGAATCATTATCAAATATCCAGTAAACATACTCTCTTAACCATCCTAAACTCGCATTTTCAGAATCGAGCAATTTTACAGTTAAATATTCATCCGGCTCCCTTTCATCGTCATCCAAGATATCA
>CAYSBA010000121.1:0-3432 GCA_964429075.1 uncultured bacterium | reverse complement strand
CACAAGCAAATAGCCATTGCCATGGGTGTAGGGAATCTTTTCATTTTTTCTCCAGGCTCAAAGACAAGTGCATCACCTGTGATAACAAAATCACTTCCCTCAGATGCAGAACCATTAACTACATAGTTAACCTTAATTTCCTTGGTTGAAGGATTTGTCAGTTTCACCTCAATAATCAAAGGGGTTTCATCCTCATAGCCACTTGAAGTATCGGATGTAAAATACACTGAAGCGTTATCATTGTCTTTAATGGTCAATATATGAGTCTTTTGCTCCCCTAAGGCTCCATTCACAGGATCTGAAAGACTTAACTCAATGGTCTCATCATCCTCATCTAAGTCATCATCAACAATATTTATGCTTACCGACTTACTAATCTCTCCTGGTTGAAATGTCAAAATCCCCTCAACTAACTCATAATCTTCTCCACTCGTAGCAGTACCTCCGGTCACACTATACTTCACACTGATCATATCTTTAGATGGTGCAGCAAGTCTCACATTCACTTCAGCATTACCTGCTGATTCCGACACTTCTGATGTGGCGTCTTCAAAGTCAATTGGAATAGGATCATTCTCAATGATTGTATAAGTGAAGACCTTATTGGCTCCTAATACTGCATTTACAGGATTTGATAGTGTTATCTCAATTGTCTCATCGCCTTCATAGATCTTATCATCGATTACCTTTATATGGATTGTCCTTATAGTTTCTCCAGGGTGAAAGACAACCAAGCCCTCTGTCAATAAATAATCGGTGCCATTTTCAGCAGTGCCTCCTGTCAAAATATAATCTACTGAAATCAGATATTCTGTAGATGGACTGCTTAATATAACATTGACATCTACATCGATCCCTTCTGTGCCTTTTGACTGTTTCACTCCAAACGCAACTGTTGGTAATGCAGATTCACAAACCGCAGTTGAAATATGCCAGAATATGAAGATCAATATAAAATATCCCAATATCTTAAGTACTTTCTTATCCATTTGCCTCTCCATTATCTCCATCAACAGGTCAGTAATTTGTTACGCCTACAGCTATATTTTCTCGAGGTATTTCCTTGTATCCACCTGTAAATAATATCCTTGATGCCCACCCTTTTCCAGGTATCGATCCCTTGTAATTGATATGTACAGCATAGAATCCATCAGGTGCAATCTGGAGTGCAGTCTTGCCACCTTTTTTATATTTTGATAAAATTTCCGCTTTGACTATTTGATTTATCCAGGAGCCTGTGTCCATATGAGGGAATGGATAAATTTTTCTCAATTTAAGCCATAACCTGATTCTCTTAAATGGATTCATTATTGGGGTACCATCTTTGTTCCGAACATCCAACAGATCTGGATCGGATGTCATTCCTCGCCATCCACGCTTGTCCTCAAAGGGACAGGTTTCGTCATACACTTCCATATTTGCAGGGCTCCCCTTCTCACGAATCCATAATACCCCGTCCTGATCCTTCCTGATCTCATAAATAACAGGATTTTCCGTCTTCTCAATACCGTTTTCTGTCCATCTAAAACTCGTCTCAAATTCGCCCTTTTCAAGCATTGCTTTAACCTTTGGATAATACTTAAAATAGCCATTTACACGGGTTTTTAATCTTTCCTTTAGGTACCGAAATTTTTCATATGACATTGTAGAATCATGATTGTCCAACCTATCTATGGTCTTTAATATTTCTCTCTTGCTCTTGAGTTTATTTCCGTTATAGAATATCGCTTGCATCTCTTCTTCGGAATAACCAGGCAACTTTAATTCATTGAGTTCTTTTACAGACAGATACCCTTCTCTTTCAGGATTGAAACCTAACAGGGCATCCAAAAATGTCTGCACCTTTTGCTTGAAATCTTCCAGCTTGGGGAGGGCACCTCTATTTTTTTCCAGGAAATCAGCCCTTGGATTTCGTTCAGCCATGGTAATTAACACATTTTCCTCTTTGGCAACCTTCTGGAGTTTATTAATAATTTCTGGTCTTGTATGGTATAAATCCGCCACCTCCTCCACATCAGCAATCCTGCCAACGGTCAAATTTTCAGTCGCCTTTGTTATCTTTGCTATCTGTATAGCGTCTTCGGGGACTTCCTCTTGAAGTCTGAAAACTCTCCTAAAGAAGTTTTTAGCTGCCCTGAAATTGGATTTTAGTCTCTGGGTCCTTCCCGTTACCCACTTGGCTCTAAACTCGGGATTTTTAATAAAATTCCCGACATTATAGGCTATGAGTTCCCTGTTTCGTACAATAGTTGCAATCCCTGCTCCCATCTGAATAATACCATCGATTGTCAAACCTATTTCTGCCGTGGCTCTTCCAAGCATTTCCCCCGCTGCCCAATAATTACCCTCTTCAATATTTTTTTCTAACTGGTTTAAATACTCAATAATATGTTGTGTTATCACCTCCTTAGCGCCCTTATATTCTAAATAAATAAACTTTGAGACAAGTTGACTTTTTTCTTCAAGAGTGAGATTACTCCATATTTTATAGATGGTCCAAAAGTAATTCCAAGCCTTTTTGCTAATCGTAAATCTGTTACCCTGCTCATCACCTGCAACCTCTCTCCAGAAGAAATTGACAATATCAAAAGCACCTTTGCCAAGATATACAGGCGTCATAATGGTTAAAGATAAAAGTCCACCAATACCATTTGCAAAAACTGATCCTACACCCCACAATGCTCCCCAAATAGCCTGCGCATTTTCTTCAGAACTTAATGCAAAATATCTAAGTATATCTATATCAAGTAAATCAATCAGTGTATTCCATTCACTGTACTCAATCGGCTTATAATAAATCACAACTCTTTTTTCAAGTTGCTTGTCAATCTGTTCGGTACTGCCATCATCATTAATCTTTGTCGCATCAATAGTGAAGGAAAAATCTATCCTGGCAATCCCCCTTGGATCGTTATAGCTTCTTAAGAGAGATTCAAAGATGATATCTTCGCCAGGTTTTAGAGTTACAGGTTCAAAATGGCCTATCCCATCAAAAATGGATCTCTTTTCTTTATTCCCCAAAACAGGCTTGGAAATCCTCGATGCTGCAGAGCCAGCTTTGATTGATGCATTTATATCATTAATTCTGATCTTCCCGGAAGCAAAGTTATTCTTTGCGTAAATATATACAACTACTGTCTCTCCAGGTAGAATCATGGAGTCCATTCCCAGAGAAGGACCATGGCCACTTACGAATATCTCCTTTGAGAAAGACGCTTCGACATCGAGGTCCTTGCTGGCCCTTACCCTCACGCTGTCATCTTTCTCTATAGTATTGGTGGGGTCATCAGGGTCTTCAGCAGAAATATCCGCTATTATATCGCAAATGCCAAAATCGGTTACTTCAAAAGTATATTTCTTAATAAATGTTTCCCCTGGTGCCAACTGCCCCAACTTATAATATCCATCAAGGTTTTGTGCATTCTTCTGTTC
>CAYSBA010000120.1:0-5086 GCA_964429075.1 uncultured bacterium | reverse complement strand
GTCTATATCTACAATCAGTGACCCTCTGTAATTTATAATACTTTTATAAAAGAAGGGCAGCAACCCAGACTGTATCAAAAAATCATCCAAAGAATATCTGTATCCAAGTTCTGTAGATAAAAACCAGTTTAAAAAGTTGTTAAACTCAAGATCAGAGATCATTTCTTAACAGAAAGGACTACCCCCATCTTCTCCATCTGCTCAAGGAAAAGGGTGGCATAATCATCTAGACTTTTACGATCTGATTCTATATACTCACGATATTTTTTTATACTGTATTTTGCATCTCTTTTTGGATTATAACCGAGCTTTTTGATTGCCGATATGTCTGAAAAGATGTGTCTTGTATCACCAAATCTATATTTACCCGGAACTACGGGCTCAAAATCCTTCCCAAATTCTTCTATCACCATCCTTGCAAAATCAATGATCCTGTACTTTTTACCACTGCCCACATTGAAGGATCTGCCGGGTGCATCTGGATGATCCATCACTATCATGCATGCATCAATCACATCCTCAATGTTTACAAAATCGCGTATCTGCATGCCATCTTCAAAGACCACAGGGGCCCTATCAAAAAAACAGCTCAATGAGAATATCCTGCATGCACCTGAATAGGCATTATAGAATGATTGTCTTGGTCCCTGAACGATTGAGAATCTGAGTGCTGTTACAGGGAAGTTGTATCTCTTGGCCATAGAAAAGGCTATCATCTCTTGAGTATATTTGCTCATTGCATACTGATTGACTGGATTTACCCTCGATTCATCTGTCCAGTCAGGATCCATCTTTTCTCCACATATCGGGCAAAGTATATCCCACCTGCCCTGATCGAGGTCTTTTTTTAATCTGATGTCAGGATACTGGATGCCATCCTTCTGGCATATGTACTTACCTTCACCATAGACTGCCTGAGAAGAGCCTATAATAATCCTATGAAACTCAAGCCCCCTTTCCACCGCAACTTCAAACAAAATGGCAGTGCCTACAGTGTTTGTATGAAAAAAGGTAGAAAAATCCTGAAGATAGTCCTGATATGCAGCAAGGTGAAATACCACATCAATATCCTTAAGGGCCCTTTCCCAGTCTGATTTCAGTCTTACATCGCCATATAGAAATTCTGCCTCTTTATTTAAATAATCCGGTATTCTGTTGGTGTGAACAGGTTTCCTGAGGTTATCAAGGATTCTTACTCTGTGACCCTGTTCAACAAGTCTGTCTACCAGATGACTTCCAATAAAGCCAGCTCCACCTGTTACAAGGACCTTCATGTGAGGCATTATACAAGATAAAGCGAAAAAATCAATAATAATCATCTAAAATATTGATCCTGATTCTTTCCATAAGTACATGACAATTTGCAATTAAAGTTGTAAACTAATAGCCTTATAAAACTGGAGGTGCCTATAATGGAAAATAAAAGAACAGAAAAAGACACCCTTGGTGGAATAGAAGTTCCTTTCGATGTACTTTATGGTGCTCAAACAAAAAGGGCTATGGAAAACTTTCCCGACCATCCTCTAATTCCTTGGCCAATCATCGAAGCACTTCTGTATATAAAGATAGCTGCTGCTGAAACCAACAAACGACTTAAAAGGCTTGATGCAAGAAGGTGTAGTCTTATAAAAAAGGCAGCAGAAAAGATACTACAGGAAAAACCATATAAATATTTTCGTCTTGGTGTTTTTCAATCTGGTAGTGGAACACAGACAAATATGAACGTAAATGAGGCCATCAGCACCCTTGCAAATGAAATTGCAGATGGTAAAAGGGTTACAAAGGGATTTATCCATCCCAATGATCACGTTAATATGGGTCAATCCACAAACGATGTATTCCCTGCTGCAATGCATATAGCTGCCATACTGGAAACACATAGATCACTGATCCCTGCATTGTCAAAGATAAAAAAGACCTTAAAAAATCAAAGCAGAAGATGGAGCGATGTTATAAAGTGTGGAAGGACACATCTTATGGATGCCCTTCCAATTACCTTCGGAATGGAACTTGAGTCACATCTTGCAAGAATAAAGACAGCAGAAAAAAAGATAAAAGATGCCTTACGAGAACTTTTTGAGCTACCACTTGGTGGTACAGCTGTAGGGACCGGAATAAATACAGCATATGGTTTTGACAGTAATATCTGTAAGATACTATCTGAGATGTTACATATTCCTTTAAAACCTGCGTCTACAAAGTCTTACCTTATGTCCTCACATGATCCACTGTTATCTCTCTCTTCTTCGATCGAAAGATGTTCCCAGGCCCTTTTCAAACTTGCTGATGATATTCGATGGATGGCATCAGGCCCAAGGTGCGGATTATCAGAGCTAAAAATCCCTGCAAATGAACCTGGCAGTTCCATCATGCCCGGTAAGGTAAACCCAACACAGTCTGAATCTGTGATTATGGGTTGCCTCTATGCACGCGGTATGCATCATATAGTTATGTGGGCAAATACTGAGTCCCATTTTCAGCTGAACACAGCAAAACCTCTTATAATATTTGCACTGCTGGAGCAGATAAAGGTTGTATCGATGTGTCTCAATCTCTTCAATGATAGATGTCTTTCAGGGATTGAGCCTGATATGAAAAAGATGAAAAGATATGCACAAGCTACATTGATGAGTGCAACAGTTCTTGCACCACTTATCGGATATGATAGGACTGCTGAGCTTGTGGACTATGCGAAAGAAAATGGTCTTACAATTGTCGAGGCAGCTAATGAGCTTGGTATTAATTTAAAAAATGTATTTGATCTTAACAAAATTGCAAAGGGTACAATAAAAAAGGAGTAAAATATGAAGGCAGTACTTGCAGGATTTTTAAACACAGGTAAAACAACACTGTTCAATGCCCTGTGTGGGACAGGAATAAAGACTACACCAACCGGTATGCCTGATGCGGATATAAACGAGGCGAGAATGAAAGTGATAGATCATCGACTATATCGTCTTTCTGAGATATTCAATCCACAAAAGACAACCCCAGCCACTATTGAAATGTGGGATATTCCAGGACTTGAATGGGGCAAAGAGGGTGAATCAAGGTTTATTAAAGTCCTACTTGATGCAGATGTAATTGTAAACGTGGTAAGGTCATTCGAATCAGAGAATGCACCATACATGCGGGATATTGATCCCCAAAAAGATATTGTTGAATTTACAGACCTTTTGATACTCAACGATATGATCCTTATAGAAAAAAGGATCGAAAGGATAAACGACCAGAAGAAAAAGGGGAAAAAGATTGATCCTCTTGATCTTGAGATGTTAACAATAATGCAGGATCACCTCGAAAATGGCAGAAGATTGGTTGATTTGAATCTTGAAGATAGATTTAAAGATACATTAAAGAAATATCAATTTCTTAGTATAAAACCAATTATTCATGTAATAAATATTGATGAAAAAGATCTTCCTAATACCAGAGAAATAGAAGATAAAATTAAAAAAGCAATAGAAATTAATGATTCGAATCTTATTGTACTCTGCGGAAGGCTTGAGTCAGAAATAATGGAGCTTGATCAAGAAGAGAGAGTAGAATTTATGCAGGAACTCGGGATAGAAGAGTCATCAAGTGCAAGGCTCACAAAGGCTATATTTGACTCCCTTGATCTTATAAGTTTTTTTACTGTTGGCAGTGATGAAGTAAAGGCCTGGCCTATAAAACGTGGTACAAACGCAAAAAAGGCAGCTGGTAAGATCCACTCAGATCTGGAACGGGGATTTATCAGGGCTGAGGTAATTGGTTTTGAAGAATTCATAAAAATAGGGAGTCTCAAGGAGGCAAGACAAAAGGGTCTGTTGAGACTTGAAGGCAAAGACTATATTGTTCAGGACGGAGATATCTTACATATAAAATTTAATGTGTAGGGTTGAAAATGTTGTCAGTAGATAAATTTATTATCCTCGATGCATCAGCAGGCACTGGCAAGACATATAGACTCACATCAAGGATAGTAAGATTCCTTCTTTCAGAAGCTATTCCATACAGCAACCCAGAAAACATACTTGCAATTACATTTACCAACAATGCTGCAAAAGAGATGAAGGAACGAATCTATCAATGGCTTGTTAAAATTGCACAGAAAAGTCTTGAAGAGAAAGACTTACAATCTGAAGAAATAAAAACTCTTCTTAATGAATTTGGTAACAACATAGACCTAGTAGCCCACAAGGCAAAGAATCTGCTCGAATCACTCATAAATGGAAAAAATTTTTTACGAGTCAGCACCATAGACAGCTTTGCGTCTGAGGTTTACAAAAGCCTTTTGCCCTATGAAAAATCATTTCTGGATTATAGAATAATCTTTGATTCTTATGCAAAAGAGCTTTTTAAAGAGGCATTCTATTATGAGTTATCAAGAGATAATCATGACTCCTCTCTACAGCGATTTACAACTGATCTTTTGGAAAGTATTGATAGTTTAAAAATAGAGATAGAAAATTCTATCCTTTATTATCTTAATAGTTTTTTGAATAAATTCATACAAAAAAATAAATCTTTATATGGCAATTTTGATTACGAAAGATTTTTAAAAGTTCTTGACATACTTAAATCGAATAGTAATTCATACATAAAGAAAAATTTTCCTTCGTTTGTTAAAAAGACCCTATCTTCACTGATCTTAGACAGGATTTACAACAAAGTCTTCTATAAGATTGAAAAACAAAAGGGTGATATACTTTTATCGCGCATCTACTTTGCAAACAAAAGGATGGTGGAAAGCTTTAATATAACCTCATCATATGTCAGGCTTGGTGTAAAATTGCGCCACATCTTTATTGATGAGTTTCAGGATACATCAAGGCTCCAGTGGAACTTTTTACGTTTAATTATAGATGAGGCACTATCTCATGCAGAGGGCACTCTCTGTATAGTGGGCGACAAAAAACAGGCAATCTATGGTTTTAGGGGAACAGATTATACAATTCTAAGAGACCTAATAACAGGAAAAGAAAGATTTGTAACAGCACCGGAGCCTAAGGTTATCCCTCTGGAGATTAATTACAGGAGTGAAAAAAGGATAATTCAATTTACACGAAATCTATTTAGACATCTGTATAGCCTTATAGAAAAG
>CAYSBA010000119.1:0-5094 GCA_964429075.1 uncultured bacterium | reverse complement strand
TCTTAACTGTTATCTCCAGATCCTGACTTGAAATTTTTGTTGTTTGTGACAATGTGAACGTATGTTTATATAATGAGGGAGATTGTCATGAGGCTAAATAGGATCACGATCCTGTTTCTGACTCTTATTTTTGTTGTAGCCTGTGAATCAAATAGAGAACAAAAAGAGACATCTAATGTAAAAAAACAAGAAAAAGATACCCTTAAAAGAGACAAAGAGGTTTCAAACTCAATCGCTGAGAATATTGACCTTGTAGGCTATCATTACGATCTTGCAAATATCCATCTCAACTACAAGATGTACAGTAAGGCAGAAGATGAGCTTAGAGTTGCAAAAGAGTTGTGTGAAAAGAGAAAAAAAGACAAACAGATCAGTTGCTTACAACAGATATATCAACTCTACGCAAGATTGTATGTAGAAAAAAAAGACATGCTACATGCAGCAGATAATTATCGCAGGCTTTTCAAAATGACAGCCACACCGGATAGCAAGATTAACTTCGGTATGAGTCTGCTCAGGACCCTTATTGAGATAGGCTCGGAAAAAGAGGCAGAAAAGATAGCCCTATCTATCCTTCAGATGAAAGAGGTACAACCCTGGCAGATTCAAAATGTCTCCAAGATGCTTGTTCAGTACTGGAAGGAAAAGGGGTTACTTGATAAAAAATTAAAGGAATATGAGGCCAGAAAAGATCTACCAGAAAAGAGCCGTCTGGTTTTGCTTGCAGCAGGATATGAAAACAAAAAAGATGGCCTCGAAAAGGCTGCACGATACTACAAAGCATTGATAGAAGCAGGGATGAAAAATCAATATTTCTATAACTCCTATGTCAGCCTCCTTGCAAGTCTCGGTAAAAAGAAACAGGCCCTTTCAACCCTTCTTGAAATGAGAAAGCTCTTTAAAGAACAGTCAGGCTTCCTGGATCATCGAATAGCTATGCTAGTTATGGAACTTGAGGGTAAAGAAAAGGCAATTTCTTATATAAAAGAGATTGTCAAAGAATTAAAGAAAAACGGAGCAAATATTGGGAACCTGAGCGTTTATGCAGGGATCCTGAGTCAGCTGCAGGATGTGGATTCTGCAACTGAATTGTTAAGGTATATATTTAACAATGAAAAAGGTAAGGAAATGAAGTTTAACTATGGTTATCAGATTGCAAACACCTATGCGATGGCAGGAAGGATCAAAGATGCAAAGGAGTGGTACAGGCGTCTTGAGAAGCTGGCAACATCAGAATTTCAAAAAAAGATGTTGAATGATGGACTGAAACAGTTGGAGCTAATAAAAAACAATAAAAAATAGAGTTGTGAGCAAATCCAGGAACAAATAACAGATAGCCAGCATTGAATAAAAAAGCATAATATAATAAAGAGCCTAAGTAAATAAAAACATGGAGTAGTTATGAAAAATTTTTTTGTAGTTATGTTAATATTATGTTTATCCTTTATCATAGATGGATGTGGACACAAAGGGTCTGTGCCTGAAGATCAAAATACATGTCTAATCGATGCAGATTGTCCAGAAGGCAAGATATGTAACTTTGGTAAATGTTCAGATCCTCAATGTAATTCCGACTTTGAGTGTGAACTTGGACAGGTTTGTTCAAACGGAAGGTGTGAAATTGAGGTCAAACCCTGCGAGACCAATTCAGATTGTAACAGTGGTTTTAAGTGCAGCGAGGGCAAGTGTGTACCTGCAGGAAGTTGCAGCAGTGATGCTGACTGTAATGCAGGGTATGTTTGTGACAACGGTCAATGTACACCACAACAGACAGGATGTTCAACCAATCTTGATTGCCCCTCTGGTTATGTGTGTGATCAGGGGCAGTGTGTTGCCCAGGGTGGTTGCCTGTCAGATTATGATTGTCCATCAGGCTATGTTTGTGAGGCAGGTCAATGTGTTTTGTCTCAGGGTAACAGCGGTACAACTCTGTGCAGTCAACAATCTCAGTCTTGTCCATCAAATCAGTCCTGTATTATTGCAAGCAATGGGGATGGACTCTGTCTTAACCAGTGTGGCGGTCAACAGGATTGTGCAAACGGTGAGACCTGTCAGGGTATCCTGAAAGATCAAAATGGTCAGACCCTCTACTTCTGCTATAAAAAATGTAGCATGGATTCTGAATGCACCTCAGGTATGATATGCTATCAGAACTTTCTGTGCCTCCCCTCAGGATGGGTCACTCAGGGATGTCAGTCCGATGCCGATTGTCCAGGTGGATATGTCTGTCAGAATGGTCAATGTCAGCAGGCTCAGAATCAATGTCAGAGTGATTCTGACTGTCCTTCTGGTTATGTCTGTCAGTCAGGACAGTGTCAACAATCACAATCACAATGTCAGAGCAATGCAGATTGTCAGAGTGGTTTTGTCTGTCAGCAGGGTGTCTGTGTTCCCTCACAACAGGGTGGTTGCTCTATAGATTCTGATTGTTCTGGATATGAAAGATGTAAAAATGGTAGTTGTGTTTCAGCAGTCTTAGATGGCACAAATTATTCATTGTGCCAGACAAACAGCGACTGTCAGAGCGGTCTATGTGTCTATTTTAGTGATCAAATCGATCGTGGAGTTTGTCTTAATACATGTGTACCATCCACCGGTCAGGGATGTGGCCTGAATGAAACCTGTATAAGTCTTCAGAGTGGTAATGGTGGCTGTACAACACTATGTAGTACCGATACCGATTGTCCAAATAATCTTGTATGTGTTTCAGGTAAATGTATGTTTTTAGAACAGAGAAATGTGGGAGATCAGGGTATCTGTGGAGGAAACAATGGGATGTGTTTAGACAACAGGATATGTGTTAGTTTTTCACCATACACTCAAAATGGTGTATGTATGGATAGCTGCAATCCTCAGACCCAGGGATCATGTCAGGATCAGACAGAGACATGCATAACCCTTTCAAGTGGGAATGGGGCCTGTGCAAAGAGCTGTGATACAGATCAGGATTGTCCAAATGGGTTATATTGCTATCAGCTATCTAACAATCAAAAGATATGTGTTACAGATGCCTACAACGGTCTCTGCTATACACAGGATTGTAGCACTACAAACTGTCCTACTGGATATATTGGTGTAACTACAGATGGCAACAACTGTTTTTGTGTGGAAGATTGTACAACAACAGACAGTTGTTCGATGGGTGGATTCTGTTATCAGCTCCCAAGCGGAAATGCTGCCTGTATAATTGGGTGTAACACCTCATCAGAATGTAATCAAAATATCCCGCTCTGTACTACCGGTCAGTAATAGGCCGGATCATAACGATGTAACTTCCGATATATAATAAGATATAATAAGATATTTTAGAACATATAGATGAAGGGTTGATAAATTCGTCACTTGGTTGTATTGTTCTTAGAAACCAAAAAATGAGGGAAATATGAAAGATAAGATAGCTGTTGTTGGATTTGGTCAGATGGGATCTGGGATTGCCCAGGTGTTTGCACAATCTGGATATAGAGTATCTGTTTATGACGCAAGTCCAGATGCCATAAAAAAAGGTATGTCCTATATAGAGAAGAATCTAAATAGAGCGCTCGAAAAGGGCAGGATAACAGAATCACAAATGGATGATACCCTTAGTAATCTTACTGTTGTAAACAGTCTCGATGAAATTTCTGATGTAGATCTTGTTGTTGAAGCTGTGATTGAGAATGAAAATATAAAAAGAGAAATGTTTTCCAGGCTCGATGCTATATGCAAGGATGACTGTATCCTTGCCACAAATACATCTTCAATTCCAATAATATCTCTTGCAACTGCAACAAAGAGGCCACATAAGGTGGTTGGTATGCACTTTATGAATCCTGTCCCTGTAATGAAACTTGTTGAGGTTATCAGTTCAATAGCAACCTCTGAAGAGACAACAAAAAGAGTAAATGATTATATAGAGCAACTTGGCAAGATTGTCGTACACTCACAGGATTATCCAGGATTTATAGTAAACCGAATCCTTATGCCGATGATCAACGAGGCAGTACGGGCCCTTATGGAAGGTGTAGCAAGTGTGGAGGATATAGATAAGGCAATGAAGTTTGGGTGTAATCACCCAATGGGGCCACTTGCACTTGCAGATCTGATTGGTCTCGACACCTGTCTCTATATACTCGAGGTCCTGTATAGGGGTCTTGGTGATCAGAGATATGCACCCTGCCCTCTCCTGAAACAGTATGTTCAGGCAGGTTATCTTGGGAGAAAGAGTGGCAGGGGATTTTATGAGTACTCATAAAATGGAGGTTAGTATGTCTTTTGAGAACCTAATCTACGAAAAAAAAGCTAATATCCTTTTCCTGACCATAAATCGCAAAGAGTCACTAAATGCCTTGAATGTCCCTACTGTAAAAGAGTTATACGATGCAATTAAAAAGGCAGAACAGGATAGTGATCTAAGGGTGGTAATATTAACCGGTGCAGGTAATAAGGCCTTCGTAGCAGGTGCTGATATAAAACAGATGAGCACCTTTAATCGTCAGGATGCGATAAAATTTTCGAAGATGGGACACGAATTGATGACGACCATCGAGATGTCTCACCTTGTATTTATTGCTGCAGTAAATGGTTATGCACTTGGCGGAGGTTGTGAGCTTGCTCTCAGTTGTGACATAATCTATGCATCACAGAATGCAAAATTCGGACAGCCAGAGGTAAATCTTGGAATAATTCCAGGTTTTGGTGGCTGTCTCAGATTGATGCAGGCGGTTGGTCCATACAGAGCAAAAGAGATGATATTCTCTGGCAGACACTACGATGCAGATGAAGCGTATAAGATGGGTCTTGTTCAGAAGGTCGTGCCATCAGATAGATTGCTGCAAGAGACAACAGAACTTGCTCAGAAAATAGCCTCATCCGGGCCACAGGCAGTGAAGGCAGCAAAGCGTGTAATTACTTCTGCAATGGATATTACACGAAAACAGATCCTGATGGAGATAGAGGCCTTTGCCTCCATATTTACTACTGATGATGCAAAGGAGGGGATAACTGCCTTTGTGGAGAAAAGAAAACCAGAATTTAAGGATAGCTAAAAACAAAAGGAGGTGGTCATGAATTTTGAACTCGATCAGGAACACAGAATATTAAGAGATACCATAAGGG
>CAYSBA010000118.1:0-5098 GCA_964429075.1 uncultured bacterium | reverse complement strand
TACAATTGCATAATCCAGAACCTGAACAATTGTACCGAGTATTTGGTTTATCTGGGCCAGAATGCCTGCAAGAGGCGGAAATATTATTGATAAAATGGTTGATATTGCCCCGACAACTACCTTAATATAATAAGCGTAAGACAGATAAGAAATTAGTGTCATCATCGAAACATAATGCACCACCTGCGCCCTGTTTAGATAGGCAATGAAATTGAGTGCCCTTGCCTCTACAGCCGCAGTGGAATATGCTACAGAATCAGCGTTGTTCTGAAGTTTGATTTTTTCATAGACCGCATCGCCAATATTAATTGTCATCATAACAGCAAAGGCAAGCAGAAGAACAGTTACTGCACCAAGAACAAGTGCCTGCCCCTTTTCACTTCTTCTTATTCTATGAAATTTCAGAAGCATATCAATTTTAATCTTATCTTTTATACAATAAAATACAATAGGTCATATGGACGTTGATAAAAAATTGTGGTAGATAATCATTATGAAAAAAAGGTCATTTTGTAAAGATAGCTGCATCGTTTTATATGTTATTTTTTTATTTTATGGCTGTCCAAATAGTCAAGTAGAAATCAACAAAGAAGATTTAGACCACAATTATATAAACCCCGACCAAACATTAAAACAAAAACCACCAGATACTCCAATCCTGTACTCCGGGGATGCCTTTACCTATGAAACCTCTTTTATAATAAGAGGATCTGCTGAGTCATGGGTAAATATTGTTGTAATCGGTGGGCTTGAGGAAAAAAGAGGCTCTGCTCTTGCAGATGGTTCATTCTCCATAGAGGTACCGCTTATTCTTAACAGTGTAAATCATCTACTTGTTTATGCAGAACGAGATGGTCTGATGAGTCTACCTGCTTCAATAAACATCACACAAAAGATAAAGTCTGGATCTTCAAAGAGACCAGATACACCTATCCTTGATCCATATGAAAATGAAACTGGATCAAGACAGGTTACTCTGAGTGGACATTGTGAGAATGGTCTTGCAATTGAAGTTGAAGGAACTCCATATCCGGCTCATTCAAGCTGTTCCCTTGAAGATGGAAGATTTACTGTTGGTGTTGCACTACACTACAATCAGTTAAATACCCTAAGGATTTTTGCCGTAGATGAATATGGAAACAGAAGTCTTCCTGCTATTGCACAGATAAGGCAGATCCCCTCTGATAAGACAGGTACAATCTTTCCTGTAATACTTGTACACGGGTTTATGGGATTTTCAGAAATTATGAGTGTAGAATACTTCTATCATGTAAAGGAATATCTTGAATCTTATGGATATGAGGTATACACACCTGCCCTATCAGCGGTCAATTCAATAGAATACAGAGCAACTGAGCTAAAAGAACAGATCCGGCAAATCACCTCCGGTCCTGTCAATATCATAGCCCACAGTATGGGTGGACTTGACTCAAGATATCTAATCTGTAAACTCGGTATGGAAAAGATGGTAAAATCCCTTGTAACAATATCAACACCCCACAGAGGTACCTCTGTTGCTGATTTTGCTATTTCATCCACAGGACAGCTTGGTATTGATGCTGCAAACCTCCTCTTCGGCAGGCTTGGACTCAACTTTGTGGCTGTCCAACAACTTACAACCGACTATGTTGAAAATACATTCAATCCATCATGTCCTGATTCCCCAGATGTAGATTACATATCCTTTGCAGGATATGCTGATCCCCTTGGTCTGAGCGGTAACCCTATGGATCCACTCTTTGAATCTACCTATATTATCCTGAAAAGCAACGAAGGAATAAACGATGGTATGGTCTCTGTAAGAAGTGCTAAATGGGGTGAATTCAGACGCAAAATACATGCAGATCATATTGATGAGGTAGGACACTTTGCCGGTGATACCGACGGTTTTGACTATCTAAACTTTTATTTAGAAATTGCAACTCTTTTAAAATCAAGAGGATATTAAAATGCCACATGATGTTGCAGGGATCTTCTATTCTGCAAAAAAAAGGGCTAGACTTGAATATTTTAGAAATCTTACCAATATACCTGCCAGATTCGTAGGCCTATATGGTCTCAAACCGCTCTATGGCCAAAATGGGCTTCTTTTTCTCGATCTTATTGATCAAAATCAACAACAGCTTAAAAAGATATTATCAGAACTTCCTGCAAAGAGGAAATTAACAATAGTTGCAATACTACATAAAGCTCAGATCGAAACTTTACCTATTATGACAACAACAGGTATTTTAGACGATCTACTCTTTGTACCCTACAGTATGGATGACGTTTTTTACATCCTCAAGATATTCAGAACTCCTGTTAGAACATATAAAAGCTCTGCAATCATTGGCAGATCAATGCGCACAAAATTTCTGCTCGCTCATCTTAAGAAAATCTGGTCAACTGCAGATAAATTGATAGTTGTGACCGATCCAGATATGTTTTTTGGCCGTGAAATCTTTAAATATCTAAGAGATACAGGATCATCGAGATACTATTTCATTAAGGTCAGCACTAAGATAAAAGATATTGAGTCTTATTTACTGCGGAATGATCTTGCCCCTGTACTCTATACAACAACAAGATCAATCGAAGAGACTAAAAATATTCTTATGCTCTCAAGTGATAAAAAAACTCTCGTTGTCCTGTGTAATAACAGCATCGGGGATAATCTCGAATTATTCAATGAACTCAACGAAATGGCCGGTATCTTTTTTTTTCCATCACCTTTAAAAAATCCTATGGACCTATTTTATGTAATTCAGAGACTACTTGCAAGGTCTCAAAATTTTGATATAAACAGCATCGAACGAATATGCTCAAGTATTGCAAAAATACTTTTATCAACAGATATAGAAATCACGTATGATCTTTTGTCTCAATTTATCCAGAATATACTCCAGACAGACCAAAAGCATCTTGAATATATAGGTTCACAGATATTGCTGAGACAATTTGAAAAAAGGGGATTAAACACCCTCTTGAAAAAAAGGGTTGATGACACTATAGAACTTGCAATAAGAACCGGTTTTCAGGGCACTTACCACACACTTACAGGTATACTTGATAGGTTCCTCATCGAGTCGGCATTAAAAAAATGTTCTGGGAATATAAGCAAATCTGCCAGAGTGCTTGGTATGAATAGGGCCACGTTCTACAAAAGGCTAAAGAGTCTTGGTATTATGATCAAAAGTAAGGATGATGAGTAAAATAAAAGGACTATACCCTATTCTCGATGATACATACTTCAAGAGAAATGAATTCATTAAGGCTGCAAAAGTATTCAGAAATATGGTCTCGATTATTCAACTCAGAATAAAGAGGCTCAATGATCGTGAATTTTTTTTTTTTTTATACGAGTTAAAAAAGATATTTGAGCATACAAAGACAAAATTTATAATAAATGATAGATTCGATATTGCACTTCTTGTTGGTGCAGATGGGGTTCATATGGGTCAAGATGATATACCCCCAGAAAGCATAAAGAAAAAATTTCCTGAATTAATCATCGGATATTCGACACATAGTATAAAAGATTTACAGGATATTGCACTAAAAAGTGTAGACTATGTGGGTTTTGGCCCAATCTTTGCTTCAGACACCAAAAAGACATCCCTTCAACCTAAAGGGACTCTAAGATTGCAACAGATTATTCAGAACTCACCCGTTCCTGTATGTGCGATAGGTGGTATCAATAGCCCCGAGAGGGTCATTCAGACTCTCAAAACAGGGGTAGATCTTGTTGCCTTCTCCTATCTTACAAGGTTGATGTATGATGATTCTATGATCTTTAGAAAGGTATTGGAATATGAGAAAAATCTTAATTATATCAGGGCTTGATACCTTGGGTACTGCCGGAATGATAAAGGACCTTGCTGTATGTACAGAATTGAAGGTCCATCCATATGTGATTCCAACAACCTTAATCCCCCAGGATCCAAAAGATGGGATCATCTTCTCAACTGAGCTTCCTTTAGAGATAATAAAAAAACTGCTATCTATTCATAATAAAGTAGATGCGATAAAAATTGGATTGATAACATCAGAGCATCAGTTGAGAATAATTATAGATTGGCTTTCAGTTAATAATCCTCAAAATGTGGTGTTTGACCCTGTAGTCAAGAGTACTCTTGATGAAAATCTCACATCTCTTAGCATCAAAGACCTGTATACATTATTACCACATGTTAGTCTGATTACCCCCAACCTACAAGAAGCACAGGAATTGTCCGGCATAGAGATAAATGATACAGAAGATATGCTTAAGGCTGCAGAAAAGATTTACAAAGAATTTGGTTGCGCTGTTCTAATAAAGGGTGGCCATCTACCTGTAAATCAACCTCTTATGGACATCTTATATAACGGTAATCGACCTCTCAGGATCTATAAAAATCCGGTAGAAATCTCTCTTAGAGGTAGTGGCTGTATCCTCTCAACCGCAATATCTGTCTATCTTGCCAGAGGATTTGAGCTGGATTTATCTGTATTAAAGGCAACAAGATTTATTTATCAGAAATTCAGGTCTCAGGCAGCTCTTCATAATCAATTGCACGGTTCTCAAATGTCATAAATTCCTGAAAGAAAACAAGCTCCACCTTACCAAGAGGTCCATTCCTGTGTTTTGCAATCTCGAGCTCTGCTACTCTATGAAATTCTGGCCTATCTTTAAAGTAGTATTCAGGTCTATACAGTAACAGAACAAGGTCTGCATCCTGTTCAATAGCACCGGATTCCCTTAGATCTGATAATCGCGGTCTGGGTGGATTACGCTTTTCTACTTCACGATTGAGTTGAGCAAGGGCAATAATCGGTAAATGGGTTTTTTTTGCCAGCTGTTTAAGACCTCTCGATATCTGGGATACAAACTTCTCTCTTTCTGAAGGCTGTTCTTTACCTCCACCCATAAGCTGTAAATAATCGAGTATAATCAAACCAATCTTATACTCAGAGACAGCTCTTAAGACCTTTGCTGTAAGCGTCTCAAGGGTCAAAAAGGATGTCTCAATAAAAAAGATATTATTACTTTCAGCAAGGATGTTTGCAGCCCCCATAATTCGTGTTATCTCATCCTGATCGAGGGCACCTTTTCTAAGTTTTGAAAATGGCACCTTTG
>CAYSBA010000117.1:0-5164 GCA_964429075.1 uncultured bacterium | reverse complement strand
GTGATAGATTTCATCAACATACCATTTATTAAATGAACCTCTGTAAATTACACCCAGTTTGTCAGCAATCTTTGAAGCAGACTCAAGACCATCTTTAAAGATTGAATATGAAATAAGAAAACCGAGAGTAACAGCAAGGACTGAGAATATCAAAAGTAAAACCTCTGTCCTTACAGGTTCATGTAATCTCTCAAATGGCACCACTCCCCACAATGGTTCTAAAAAAGATTCCATAAAACCGTGATAACCGATCATATCCGCAACCAGCCCACTTATGCCAATCAATCCACCAAAGAGTGACAGGATGGCAAGTACTACAAGAACTGAGGTCATCGTGAATGGTGATTCATGGGGATGAATATCAGAAAATCTCTCATTACCAGAAAAGGTAAGAAAATATAGTCTAAACATGTAGGTCGCTGTCAGGATGGCTGTGATAAGACCTATCCCCCATATGATATACCTTAATGACCCTATCCCAAGAACATCTGTTGCAAATGCAGATGAAAGTATCTCATCTTTTGAAAAGAAACCAGAAAATGGAGGAAAACCTGAGATTGCAAGGGTCGCGATAAGCATTGTCCACCGTGTGATAGGCATATATTTTCTGAGTCCACCCATCTTTGTCATATCCTGTTCACCATCCATACCATGGATCACACTTCCTGCACCCAAAAACAGACATGCCTTAAAAAATGCATGCGTGATTAGATGAAACAAAGCTGCAGTAAATGCCCCAATACCAGCTGCCATGAACATATAGCCAAGCTGACTGACTGTCGAGTAAGCCAATACCTTCTTGATATCTTTCTGAGTTATGGCAATGGTTGCTGCAAAAAAGGCAGTAGCGGTACCAACAATGGCAACCACTGCCATGGTAAAAGGAGCCATCACAAACAGATGGTTAAGACGAAGGATCATGTAAACTCCGGCAGTAACCATTGTGGCAGCATGTATAAGAGCACTGACCGGTGTTGGACCTGCCATTGCATCAGGCAGCCAGATATAGAGCGGTATCTGTGCACTCTTTCCTGTAGCTCCAACAAATAAAAATAGGGTAGAGAGGGTTGCAACCGTCTTTGATAGGGATGACGCCTTGATTGAAAGTATATGGAAATCTAAATCACCGACATAGTATATCAAAAGAAAGATCCCGAGAATGAATCCAAAGTCACCTATTCTATTTACAACAAATGCCTTTTTGCCTGCCTTTGCCTTTTCCGGGTCCTCAAACCAGAATCCAATAAGGAGATATGAACATAATCCTACTCCCTCCCATCCTACAAAAAGTAACAGAAGATTTGAGGCAGTTACAAGGGTAAGCATGAAGAAAACAAAAAGATTAAGATAACTAAAATATCTCCAGTAGGATTTGTCACCATGCATGTAGCCGATTGAATAAAAATGAATGAGCGATCCAACGCCTGTAACAACCAACACCATTAATATTGATAGATGGTCAACCAAAAAGGATACATCTACTTTGAAATTTCCAGCTGTAAACCAGTTATAAAGGGTGTAGCTAATCTCTTTTTGACCGGCCAGTATATGGTTGAATAAAAATAGGGCAATAACAAAAGATATAAGAACTGAACCCACACCAATTGTAGAGATAAGTCTTTCTTTAAACCATCTCCCGAAGATCCCATTAATAAAAGATCCTATTAGGGGTATCAATACTAAATATGCAAGTGCCTTTTCCATCATCCCTTCAAACGACTGTAATCATCAATATCAAGATTTCCTTCATTTCTGACAAGATTCAATATTATTGCAAGACCTACTGCAGCCTCACAGGCCGATACTACAAGTATAAAAAGTGTGTAAATCTGACCGCTGTTGTCGAGAAGATAGCGTGAGAAGGTCATCATGGCAAGCGATGCTGAATTAAGCATTAACTCGATAGAAATTAGAATTACGATCAGGTTTCTTCTTGATACAAATCCCCATATCCCTATCACAAACAGCACGATGGCAAGATAGAGATAGTGTGCCTGTGTAGGCTCAAGATTCATCTTAGTCTCCTTTTTGCAATCAATATTGATCCAAAAAGTGCCACAAGAAATAGTGCAGAAGTCAATTCAAAGGCAAACATGTGTCTTTGAAACAATATGGTACCAACACCAGATGCGGTACCAAAATCTGGAGCAAGATTCTGGAGCTTAACATTTTTGAATGATACAACATTTAAAAGTATAATAACAACAACTATCAGTGCTATAACAATGCCAGCAAGGGCACCGATTATTCTGGATTTTGTAATGCGTTTGTGATTTTCTATACCACCTGTAAGCATAATTGCTATTACAAAAAGAACCAGAACAGCACCTGAGTAAATAATAATCTGCATAGCAGCAATAAATGGAGAACTCAATAAAAAGTATATTCCTGCAAGGAACAATGAGGAGACCAGAAGACCAACAGCTGAATGTATTGGTTTTTTTGCGCTTACAGCAGTTATAGCTGAAGAAAGCAGACCAACAGAAAAAATCCAGAAAAGCAGAGTATGCCAGATTGAGCTATGCATATTAAATATTCCACCTCCTGTAAGAAGATCTATCTGATGCCCTCCAGCCAAAACTTTCATAAGGACACCTTTTGTTTTTGATGTGCTCTTCAAATTCCTCTCTAAATTTTTTAACAAAACCCATAACAGGCATAGATGCTGCATCCCCAAGAGGACAGATAGTATGGCCCATAATAGATTCACATATGTCTGTTAGAAGGTCAATATCTCCTTCCTTCCCCTCGCCTTTTTCAATCCTCTCGACTATGCGGTAAAGCCAGTATGTTCCCTCACGACAGGGAGTACACTGTCCACAGGATTCGTGGGCATAAAAACGAGACAGTATCATAAGGGAGCGTACAAGACATACTGTCTGGTCCATAACAATAATACCGCCAGAACCAAGCATCGAACCTATCTCTGCAAGTGATGCATAGTCCATCTTTACATCTATCTCATCAGGCCTTAAAACTGGTGCAGAAGATCCACCTGGAATAACTGCCTTCAGTTCTTTGTCATCTATTATACCACCACCATATTCGTAGATTATCTCCCTTAAAGGCGTGCCTATCGGGAGTTCATAAAGGCCTGGCTTTTTTACGCGCCCACTTAAACAGTACAATTTTGTGCCACCATTTTTCTCTGTTCCAAGGGAGGCAAACCACTCTCCACCGTTGTTTATGATATGTGGTACATTTGCAACAGTCTCTACATTGTTTACCGTTGTAGGATAGCCAAATACTCCTACCTGAGCAGGGAAGGGAGGCTTGAGTCTTGGATTTCCAGGTTTTCCCTCAATAGATTCCATAAGGGCTGTCTCCTCACCACATATATATGCACCTGCACCTCTGTGAATATGAATTTCAAGATCAAACCCACTCTTAAGTATATCTTTCCCCAAAAAGCCTGCCTCCTTTGCCTCATCGATTGCCCTCTGAAGGATCTTTGCCTCTTCAACAAATTCGCCCCTTATATATATATATGAAGTATTTGCACCAACAGCATAGGAAGCAATAATGATGCCCTCGATCAATTGATGTGGAGAGAGTAATATAATGTATCTATCTTTAAATGTACCAGGCTCACCTTCATCTGCATTTACAACAAAGTATTTTGGGATATCTTTATCCTTTGGCATAAAACTCCATTTTAAACCAGCAGGGAAACCTGCACCACCTCTACCGTTCAGATTTGCTTTTTTTACCTCCTCTATGATATCAGCGGGCTCCATCTTTAGTGCCTTTTCAAGGCCTTTATATCCTCCCTTTTCTCTGTAACCCTTAAGGGTCACAAAGTCAGGGTCGCCCCAGTATCTTGTTAGTACCTTTTCATTTTTGTTTGAGTTCATTTATGATCTCTTCCAATTTTGATTTGTCAACATTTTCATAATACTTGCCATTGATACACATAACAGGTGCGCTACCACAGGAACCAAGACATTCTACAAGCTCAAGGGAAAATCTTTTATCTTCAGAAATACTACCTGGCTCGATATTTAACATCTCCTTTATTCTTTCCACAATATGCTCAGCTCCCATCAACGAACAGCTTATATTTCTACAAACCTCTATATGGAATTTACCCCTCGGCCTTTTGGCATACATTGTATAAAAGGTATAAACCTGCCATACATCGGTAACAGGGACCTCAAGAATCTCTGCAACAAGATAAGCGGCTTCTTTATCAATTTGGATCCCTTCATTCTGGATAATATGAAGTGCAGGCATTATTGCACCCTTAGACTCTCTATAGTGATTTTTTAGTGCTTCTATCCTATTTTTAAGCTCTTCAGACAAAAGACCTCCTTGAGTCTCAAATGCTTATTATATGGTTAATCTTTTGTCAAGGAGATTGTGTCATGTTGATTTGAATTACAGTCAATGCTATTCTCTTCTGGTCTTGTCTTCCAGCGTTGGTGAAACCATACCCATTGATCCGGCAGTTCTTTTATCCAGCTTTCAAGGGCCTTATTTATTTGATCTGTTATCCATTTTATTTTTTCTACTCTATCAAGACCTGTTGGGACATCTATTTGCTTGTAATCAATTTCATGGTGATCACTAATCCTTTTTATCCGTCCTACAAGTAGCCTTGCGTTAAACCTTTCTACAAATTCTGCTGCTGCAACGGGTGTGTATGCTAAATCTCTAAAGAAAGGAGAGAAGATACCCTTTACACTGGTATCCTGATCTACCAATATTCCGAGGACCTGACCATTTCTTATCACCCTCAACATCTCTTTAACGCTACCTTTTTCTTCTCTTAATATAGTATTTACTCCACAAGATCTTCTAAACCTCAGTACCATCTCTGTAACACGGTTATCAAATGTACCCTTGGCAATAACATTAACAGGGATTCCCTCAAGTGCAATCCTTTTTGGAAGAAGTTCCCAGTTGCCAAGATGGCCTGTAACAAAAATCGTTGGTCTTTTATTAGTAAGATCTGATTTGAGTATTTCAATCAATTTTTTAGGGACATAGACTTTTTCCCTTATCTTATCTTTGTTATTTCCAATCTTAATCCACTCTATTACATTTATGATCTGATTCTTGAAAACAAGAAAACTAACTCTATCGAGATTATCCCCCTCTAAATCAAGATGTTGTTTCAGCTGTCTTCTTGCTCTGTTGTAATCGTGTCTGAATACCATTATAG
>CAYSBA010000116.1:0-5166 GCA_964429075.1 uncultured bacterium | reverse complement strand
ATTCAAAAGATCATCTGGCAAGAGTTACCATCCCTCTAAAAAAGATCCCGGAGGGGATCAGCTGGTTAAGGGTCTACCCGAGCCCAAACCTCCCCGGTTCCACCCTGGACTGGTTGCCGGTGATCAGGGTAGAAAATAAAAACAAGCTGTGGAACATTATCGAAGGTATAAATAATGCTATATTTAAAAAAGAACCACGATATAGGCCGGTCCTTTTAAATCTATACAAATACATAAAGTCAGTAGACTCATTAGAACTAACCAGAGAGTATCTTAATGCACTATTTGCTCTTCTTGCTCCATCTATAAAAGAGCCAAAGAGGGTGGTACACACCTTCAGAGAGAAGCAGAACAGGATGAAAGAAAAGATAGATATATACAGGGAAATTATCTGGTGGATCCTCTCTATTGTTCTTTTATCTGTTGTCTCTATTACCACCTCTATTTTGATAAAGAGGTCACAGGAATCACGTATGCGATATGAAGAGGTAGGTATTGAATACAGACCGCAGACATCCACCTACATACTTGTGATATCCTTTGTTATACTTATGGCAGGATTAATATTAATCTTTTTGCGTATAATGACCTGGCCATAGGAGGGCGTTCGATGAAGATATTTAAAGCAGGGTATATATATACTGGTGAAAAACTCCTTTCACCGGGAATCCTTCTGGTAGATAATCATAGGGTAGTAGGAGTAAAACAGGATATATCAAAAAATATTAATCTATCTGAGACAACAATTACAGATTTTGGACAGGATGCATTGATCTGTCCCGGGACAGTTAACAGCCATAACCATTCCTTTCAATCCCTTGCAAGGGGCTTTGCGGTTGATAAAGATTTCCTCAAATGGCGAGATGAGGGGGTTTACAGGGTCTCGGAGAGATTAACGGACCATCATATTTACCTTGGTGCTCTTTTTGCCTTCTCTGAGATGTTACTTAATGGGATTACCACTGTATGTGATTTCTTCTACATTAACGAACAGTCAAACAAAAATGTAGAGAAGGTAATTGCTGCTGCACAAGATTGTGGTATCAGGATTGTTATTGCAAGATGTATGTATGACTGGCAGGGGGCCCCACCCTCTTATATAGAGACAGTAGAGCAAGCTGTTAAAAACACATATGATCTTGCCCAGAAATATAATAATGATCCCTGTGAGTCTGTAAAGATATTGCCTGCTCCACATAGTCCACATGGAGCAAGTTTTAATATGATAAAGGAGGGTGTCTCTCTTTCAAAAGAGCTTGGTGTACCCATGCATATGCATATTGCTGAGGAGCCATTTGAAGTTGAAGAGATAAAAAATAAATTTGGAATGGGGCTTATAGAATATTTAGAAAAGGCAGGGGCCCTTTTTGAAAATCTTGTTGGGGTTCACTGTGTATGGTTGAAGGATGACGAGAAGAGGATATTTGCCGATGCCGGGTGTTCAATAGCATACAACCCTGCAAGTAATATGTTCCTGGGTGATGGCATAACCGACATTCCCTTCTTTCACAAACAGGGTGTTACCATCTCTCTTGGTACAGACGGTGGGTGTAGTAATAACAGGGTTTCTATCTTTGACGAAATGAGGACCTGTGCATTGTTACACAGGGTGAATAAAAGGGATCCTTCTGTCTTTTCAACATCAGATCTCTTTAAGATGGGAACTATAAATGCATCAAAGACGCTTGCTATATCCGTTGGATGCCTTAAAGAGGGTTATTATGCAGACTTTATTGTAATTGATACACTTCATCCATCAATAACACCAAGAAGGAACCTTTTAGCCAATATCATCTACTCTATGCAACCAGATGCTATAAAAGATGTTTATGTTGGTGGCAGGCTGGTGGTAAAGGATAGACATCTTCTGACTGTCGAGTTTGAAAAGATAGTTAACGAAGTGAACAGTTTCGTGGATCGTTTGTGAAATCTACAAAGGCAATCGGGATTGCACTTATCCTTGGCATATTTGCAGGTCTTCTTCCAGAGAGCTTTATCAATATAATAAAGATCCCTGGAGATATATTTATACTATCGCTAAAGATGATGATCATGCCAATTATATTTATTTCAATGGTAAAAGGTATGTTAGATACCGGTAAGCGTGAATTTGGCAGGATAGGCTTTTACACTCTTATATATTATATTTCTACAACGTTGATTGCAGTTGCAATAGGCATTTTTCTTGTAAATATTATCAAACCTGGACTACACTCTGCCAATATCATAACATCCCAAAAGACCTTTGAAACCATGACTTTTTACTCCTTTCTTCAGATACAGCTCAAAAAGATGCTCCAGAATCCCTTTAAGGCGCTCTCAGA
This sequence comes from uncultured bacterium, assembly GCA_964429075.1. Taxonomy (GTDB): domain Bacteria; phylum CAYSBA01; class CAYSBA01; order CAYSBA01; family CAYSBA01; genus CAYSBA01. The sequence continues at coordinate 2,842 of CAYSBA010000116.1, read as the reverse complement.
AGGCAGGGTACTTGGTGTAATAGTATTCTCAATCTTCTTTGGTATTGGACTTACGAGATTTACAAAAAAGGATTCTCCAACAAGGACGTTAATCTTTGAAATAAACAATACAATCATGTGGATGGTTGACATTATAATGTATATGGCCCCTCTTGGAGTCTTTTCACTGATGGCCTTTCAGATCTCAAAAAGCGGCATAGATATCTTTAAATCGCTTTTCTTATATATGCTGACCGTGGTTTTAGGTCTTGCCATACATGCATTTTTTGTACTTCTCTCAATAGCAAGAATTTTTGGTGCAATTGGTCCCGGGAAATTGTTTTTGAGCATAAAGGAACCTCTTATGGTTGCACTTGCAACAAGCTCCAGTGCTGCCACTCTTCCTGTAACTATGAGGGCAGCCAGAGAAAAATTATGTGTAAAAGATGAGGTGGCCGGGCTTGTTCTTCCTCTTGGTGCAACAATCAATATGGATGGAACTGCACTGTATGAGGCAGTGGCTGCAATATTTATTGCACAACACTATGGTATTTTTCTCGGTCTCGATAAGCAAATACTGGTTTTCCTGACAGCCACGCTTGCTGCAATAGGGGCTGCAGGTATACCATCTGCAGGTACCGTAACCATGGCAATGGTCCTTACAGCAGTAGGACTCCCACTTGAAGGAATAGGCATGATACTTGCTGTGGATAGGATACTGGATATGCTGAGGACATCAGTTAACGTACTTGGAGATCTTGTAGGTAGCAGGGTAATAGATCAGGTGTCAACCCATTTTAATCGTTTACAATAAAGGTATCGAGTTTATATCTCTCTTTCAACAGCTCTTTGGCCCTTCTTGCCTCTTCGAGTGACTTGAAAGGTGATGTCCTTATCCTGTACCATACACCACGAGTTCCGAGATCGACTCTGATTATAGATATCTTAAAAGGTATATTACCAACCTTTTTCAGGAGTGCTTCTGCCTGTTTTTTTGTTTTAAATGCACCAATCTGAATACTATATTTCTCGCCAGATTTTGATTCTTTTGTAGTCTTAGATTCTTTTACGGTTTTTATTTCTTTTTCTGGTTCTTTCTTTATTTTTTCTGGTTTTTCCTTTGATTCTGATACCTTTTTATGTCTTTCTTTCTGCTCTATCTTTATCTTTTTTTTTTTTTTTTTCTTTATCTTTTCCCTTTTCTTTTGTTCTTTGAGAGTACTCTTCTTCCCTCTGAAAGATCCCTCATTTTGCTTTTTTCTCCTTAGACGTATCAATTCGAGGTCATCAACTTTGCTGTTGAACTGAGACTCTATTTTTGGTTTATAAATATACTTTGCAACAAGGAACCCAACAGTAAAGAAAAGGACAAGTCCTATAACAACAGAAGATAAAACGATTACCACATCTCTTCTGCTGAGTCTGTAGTTTTTATCACCCTTTGGTCCCTTCATCCATCTCTCCATCTAATAGAAATAGAGCCCTATTGCAAACACCAATCCTGCAAATATCATAATTGTCGCACTGTAACCCACAATATCTCTTGCCTTCAATCCAGTTACCGCAAGAAGGGGCAGAGCCCAGAAGGGTTGCAGCATGTTTGTTATCTGATCACCATATGCAAGAGACATTATTGCAAGATGTTCCCCCAGTCCGGCCTGCTTAAAGGCATCGAGAAAGATCGGCCCCTGAACTGCCCACTGACCACCGCCAGATGGTACAAAGAGGTTTACAATTGCAGCTGATATAAATGAGAATAGTGGGAGCAGAGACCTGCCTGATACAGATAATAAGGCCTTAGATAAGACAGCAATAAGACCACTTCCTTTCATGATACCCAAAATCGCACCGTAGATAGGAAACTGTATAATTATTCCACCGGTACCTGATGCTGCTTCAGTGATACTATCTACGATTTTCTTGGGATATTCATGAAGCAGTAATCCTGCAATCAAAAACAAAAATATAATCTGATTAAGACCGAGATTCAACCCCTTTTTATAGAGGTATACACTCATGCCAACTATAAATAGGATCGATACGAAAACAATCAAAAATCTACTTGTTTCAAGACGTTCAACCAATGAAAATCCCTTATGATCCTCTTTGATGGCCTTAAAAGATATCTGTAGCAGCCTTACGATGAAAAATGAATAAAAAAGCGCAAGGATTATAAAAACACTTATACTATTAATCTTGTTGTGTGATATAAAATATACAGAATAGGTACCCATCAGAAGGGAAAAGATCCATAAGATTGAGGTAAGATACCTGTTAGTGAACTTCTCTCTATTTCCGGGTTCAACAGGATCACAGTATCCTTCGCAGGATTTAATCTGGCTTACATCAGCAGGATATAAAGCAGATATGATTATAATAACAACTGCAAAGACTACAAGATTTATCGCAAGATTGGGAGTTGAAAGGACCGTCTTTGTTAGAGGTATCTGTGCATACTCCCTCATTAAGGTCCTACCGGCCTTCTGCGCCATCAAAAGGGGTGCAGAGCCAGAAAGGCCCCCGTGCCATACCATAAGCCCGAGATAACCACCTGCTGCCATCAATGGATAATGTACCTTTTTGCCCCTTGTCAACATGAATCTGGACATCTCTCTTGCGAGAAATGCACCTCCAATGAGTGACAGCCCCCAGTTTATCAAACCAAGCAACATGGAAAAAGCTGCACATATGATGACTGCCTGGATCTCGGTTTTAGGCAAAGCTGCAATCTTTATAAAAACCTCTTTTGCACTATCGGATGATGCAATCAGGTATCCAGTAACAAGGATAAAGATCATCTGGTAAGTAAATGCCATTATAGAGAAAAATCCCTCATACAAAAGCTGAGTAATCTTAAATACAT
>CAYSBA010000115.1:0-5168 GCA_964429075.1 uncultured bacterium | reverse complement strand
ATGTAATAGATAGTATTGAAAACGATGTCGATATTGTAACAACACCAGAAAATGTTCTATTTATTGGTTCTGAGAGAGAAAGGCTAAGGCTTGCTGATAGGATAATGGATGTTGGTATCAAAGAGCTATCCAATCTTTCAAAGAAATACAGGACATATATCCTTATAGGCAGTCTTCCAGAAAGGGCGGACAGCAAAAAAATCTACAATACATCCTTTCTCCTTTCGCCAGATGGCAGGATTATAGCAAAATACAGAAAGATTCATCTCTTTGATGTACAGATCGATAAAAAAAACATCTTTAGAGAATCTGACACAGTAAAGGCTGGCAATGAAATTGTACTGGCGAATATATATGATTGGAAAGCAGGTTTTTCCATCTGCTACGATTTGAGATTTCCTGAGCTTTATAGAATGTTGATTAAGAAGGGAGCTGAGATAATCTTTGTACCATCTGCATTTACAAAAGAAACTGGTAAGGCACACTGGCTTGAACTATTGAGGGGAAGGGCAATAGAGAATCTTTCTTATGTTGTAGCACCTGCACAATGCGGACATCATTATAAAAACAGACAATCCTATGGCAACAGTTGTGTTATAGACCCGTGGGGTAGGGTGGTTGTAAGTGCAGGTTTTGATGAGTGGACAGTTGTGAGTTGTGAGATAGACAAAGAATTTCTAAAAGAGGTTCGGAGTAAACTTCCATCAATTGACAACATTCGATTGATTTAAGATGGGTTTTTCTTTAATTTATCTTGATTTTGCATCAATTCTCTTTTCTTAGCATTGCATACCTGATGTGCCCTTCTTATTGGTTCACACATCCTGTAGTTTGTGGTTGTCAAGAGGACAAATTCTCGTGCCTGTTCGATATTAATAAGGTGACCCGGGGATACAAAGAGAGGTTTGACATTACTTTTTGTTCTGAGCACGCAGCCAACTGTTTTATCCTTTAAAACAAGTGGTGACCAGCTACCCTTCTCATTTGGTGGTTCTCTGTATATACCTATAAGTCTTTTTTTGGCAACTCCAACAGTGGGTACATTGAGTGTAACTCCAAAGTGTGATGCAATGCCAAGACCTCTCGGATGGGCAATCCCCTGTCCATCCACAAAGAAGAGGTCTGGTCTATTTTTTAATGTTTCTGTAACCTTAATTAGAAGAGGTAGCTCTCTAAAGGAGAGTAATCCAGACATGTATGGAAATTCTACCATATCAACAATAGATTTTTGTTCAATCGTAATAAGATTGTTTATATCAACAACTACAGCAGAGGCAACAGCCCGACCATCGCCAATATAAGCAGCATCAAGACCACATACCAATCTTGGGATAGTGGAAAGCTGTTCGATCCTTACGAGTTTAGATAGTCTACGTTGTATAGATAATGCTTCTTTTACTGTTAGTATCTTATCCCTCCTCCAAAGAAAAAACTCCTTTTGCTTTGATTGAGAATTTGATCAGAACCACCTGTTATATAAATATTTTTGCCAAACAGAAATGTCCCTGAAAGACGAAGCTGTGGAAGGTCATATCCAAAATTAAATAGATCGGTCTTTAGGGTAAATCTATTTTTCCATAACGATAGATCTATGCCAAGTCCTCCGGTGCTTTCAATCATACCTATCCGTAGTAACATAGGAACTGGGGTAATAAGGTATTTACCAAATTCAACGTTATATCTTAGCCGATCTTCAAGTATCGTTCTCATCTCTTTGTGTTGTTGTCCTGTTTCGTTGCCCACCAGGGTTGTCCTTGTTGTTCCAAGTGAATTGTCTACAATTCCCATGATAAAATAGTTGTTTTTGCCAGGGGTATAGTACAGAGTAAGATAACTCTTGTTGTACCACTTCTTATCGTCCTGTTTGGATGGGAATTCAAACCTGTGTACCTCTGCATGTGCATCTATAGTGAATCTTGGTTTTCTTATACTGATTATTGCTTTCTTAATCTCCTTGGTGGTCTCTTCGAGGTCCTTTGCCAGGGTGTCACTGTTTACAAGTCTGCCAAGTGTACCCTCCCCGGAGTTTATCTTATCCAGTATTACCTGCATCTTTTCCAGAGTAGCGCTTAATTTCTTTAGATTCTGTTTTATACCAGCAAAGCTCTCGCTCATCTGACCTTTACCTGCACCCAAAATGTCCTTTACACCCTTGGAGATTTCACTTGCAGCTTTTGAAAATTCCTCAACATCTTTGAGTATCTTCTTTATTCTTCCTTTAACCTTGTCTCCAAAATCTATTGTATTGTTTTCAAATCGTTCTATCTTATCAAGCATCCTGTCTGCCTTATTTTTTAAATTTACAATACTGTTATTTAGGGAGATTGTAATGTTGTTCATATTTTTTATTATATCATTCAATGACCCTTCTCCTTCGCCACCTGCAAGGGCCTTTCTAATCATACCTGTTACCTCTTTGATATCAGATGCAACGTCGTTTAAGGCCTTAAATATGGCCTCAGGTCCTGTTGTTGAAATGACATTTGTTACAATACCACCATTCCCTATAGGACCTGATTCTTTGGTCCCAGGATCTATCTCAACAAAACTGTCTCCAAGGACAGACACACTCTTTTTAGAGGCAATTGCATCTTTATAAATGGGGACATTATTCTTTATTCTGAGCAGTACAAGTGCATTTTTGCCTTCGAGTTTTATATCCTCAATATATCCAACTTCTATGCCTGCGATTCTTACAACAGATTTTTTAGAAAGACCAATAGCACTGTTAAACTTTACCTTTATGATATAGCTGTTAGTATCATCGAGTGATCTCTTTCTACTGAGACCAAAGAGTATTGCAAAGGCAACAATACCTGCGATAACAAGGATCCCTACTCTAAATGGCGTAAATATATTCATACCGATCTCCTCTGCCAGGTAGAGAGAAATCTCTTTGTAAACTCCGAAGAGGACTCTTTGATCTGCCCGGGCAACCCTCTTTCCACTATCTTACCATTGTTTATTATATAAATATAGTCGCCAATTTCAAATGCAAGACCAATATCGTGTGTTATTACAACCTGCGTAACATTAAACCTATTTTTTGCATTCCTGATCATATCTGAGATTGTCTGAGTGGTAAGTGGATCAAGACCTGTGGTGGGTTCATCATAAAGAAGGACGCCCGGTGAAAGGATTACCGATCTTGCAAGACTTACCCGTTTTTGCATACCACCAGATAGATCTGCTGGATAGAGGTATTCTGTCCCTTCAAGGTCAAGATCTTTCAGTATCTTAAGTACCCTGCTTTTTATCTCTTCTCTGGACAATTTTGAATGTTCATAGAGAGGTAAGGCAATATTTTCAAAGACCGTCATAGAATCAAAAAGTGTGGCATGTTGAAATACCATTCCGATTTTTAGCCTGATCTTTAGAAGCTCCTTCTTGGAAAGGGCCGTTATGTCCATATCATGAAAAAAGATTTTACCTCTGTCTGGTCTTAGTAACCCATTTAGATGTTTCAGTAGCACAGATTTGCCAGATCCACTTGGTCCCAGGATAACAGTCGTTTTAGCAGTTTCTACCTTAAGGTCTATGCCTTTTAATATAGGCTTTTCACCAAAGGATTTGTAGAGCCCTTCTACTCTGAATGTCAGAACATTATCCATGTTATAAAATAGTCGAGTATAAGTATTACCACAGATATTGTAACAACAGATCTTGTGGTTGATACTCCCACTCCCCTTGAACCACCGGTTGTAGTAAAACCCATATATGAAGAGATAGTGCTCAAGGCTGCACCAAATATTGCCCCCTTTACAACACCAGAGACAACATCTTTATACATCAAAAACTGATGTATCTTACTGAAAAATATACCCCTATCAAAACCTTCGAAAACCACCATCACCATCCACGCCCCGAAGATCCCTACAATGTCAAAAATCAGAATAAGCAGTGGAAATGTGATAATAGATGCTACAAACTTGGGCACAACAAGGTACTCCACAGGGTCAATACTCAATGATTCAAGGGCATCAATTTGCTCAGTTACTCGCATTGTTCCAAGTTCTGTTGTAATCGATGAGCCAACTCTGCCTGTGAGCATTAGACCACCAAGTACTGGTGCAAGTTCCCTTGTAAGTGCCTTTGCTACCGATGGACTCACCAGACTCTCAGATCGAAAGAGTCTGAAACCAATCAAGGTTTGTAAGGCAAATACCATACCTGTAAAAAGTGCTGTAAGTGCGATAATAAATATTGAGCCTGCACCGATAAAGTCCATACTTTGAAGAAGCAGTTTTGGCCTCTTGAAGATTCCCTTTATACGAAAGAGTATGGAGTATAGAAAGATGATGACACTGCCCACATTTTCAATAAAGTTTATTGCAAGATATCCTACTTTTGAAAATGGGTCTTTCATGTCTGGTTAGAAGTAATTATGTGTGTCTTTATAAAATCTATAATCTCTTCTCGAGACGAGGTGTTGATCATCCTTATAAGGTTTTTGATTTCGTTGATTATGTGTGAAAAATCATTTTGCTCTGGTTTAATCACCCATATATCTTTGTATCTTGTTGGTTCTTCTGTGCCTATGAGGTATAATTCCTCTTTTAACTTTTCTCCAGGTCTTAATCCTGTAAATACGATCTTTATATCCTTTTCAGGTATATATCCGTTGATATAGATAAGATCTTTTGCCATTTCGTAGATATTAACAGGTTTACCCATGTCAAGGACAAATATCTCACCCCCCTCCATAAGTGTAGCAGATTGAAGCACGAGTTGTACAGCTTCTGGGATCAGCATAAAATAGCGTTCAGCATCTCTATGAGTAACAGTAACAGGCCCCCCATTTTTTATCTGCTCAAGAAAGATAGGGATCACACTGCCGGAGCTTCCAAGGACATTACCAAAACGGACAGAACAGAATTTTGTATTTCCGAGTTTATTAAATGATGATACTAGTATTTCACAGATCCTTTTGCTCATACCCATAATGTTTTTTGGGTTAACTGCTTTATCGGTAGATATAAGGACAAAACGATCAACACCATGTTCTAACGAGAGCTGACATAGATTAAGTGTTCCCAGTATGTTGTTTAAAAGACCTGCTTTATAATTTTTCTCAACGATTGGTACATGCTTATATGCAGCAGCATGAAAGACAATGGATGGTTTGTGTCTCCTAAAGAGAGACACAAACCATCCATTGTCTTTCATGC
>CAYSBA010000114.1:0-5203 GCA_964429075.1 uncultured bacterium | reverse complement strand
TGCAGTAAATGATGCACCTGTGGCAGAGTTAGAGGCAATAACTTCAAACGGTGCATTTAAAGACCATTATATCGCAACACCTGGTGAAAATATTGTCCTTTCAGGAGTTAACAGTTCAGACATAAATGGTGATCCAATATTTTATAATTTTTACATCAAAAATAGACCTTCTGGAAGTTCTGCGTCTCTTGTTGATACGGCTAACGATTATGAAAAGTCCTTTACTCCAGATGTAGAGGGTACATATGAGATTGCCCTTGTTGTTGACGATGGTGATCTTGAAAGTAACGAGGCAACAATAACAATAGATGTTGTTTCTAACAATGCTGCACCTGTTGCAGATGCAGGGTTAGATCAGGTTGTAAATGTTGGGTCAACAGTCACATTAGACGGTTCATTGAGCTATGATCCCAATGGGGACAGTCTGAGCTACAGCTGGCATCTTGTAAGCAAACCATCTACAAGCTCTGTGTTAGTTACAAATGCAACATCTGCAACATACAGTTTTACCCCTGATATAGAGGGTAGTTATACCTTTGAGCTTGTTGTTACAGATACAGAGGGGCTATCTTCATCAGATCAGGTAACAATCACAGCAGTCTCTGGCAATGCAGCCCCTGTGGCAGATGCTGGTGATGATGTGCTAACCTCTGTAGGTGTTCAAGTCAATCTCGATGGTTCCGGTAGCTACGATCCAAATGGTGATCCTATTTCATATGAGTGGATACTCCTTAGCAAACCGGCTAACAGTGCATTAACAGTCAGTAATGCAACCTCTGTGACCTATAGCTTTACACCCTATATAGAGGGTAGCTATGTCTTTGAATTAAAAGTAACTGATAGTAAAGGTGCTGTTTCTACCGATACTGTAACAGTCACTACTGTAAGTGGTAATGCTGCACCTGTTGTTGTGGTTAAACAGGATCCTGTTATTGTCTCTCTTGGCAACGATGCAACTGTTGATGCATCAGAATCCTATGATCCCAATGTGGGTGATACAATTGAGTTCAATTTTAGGGTAATCAGTAAACCTCAAAACAGCAGTGATCAGAATGTATCCTATCAAGCAAGTGGTTGGAATCCCGATTCTACATTTACCTTTACTCCAGATGTTGTTGGAGACTATGTTGTTGAGGTATCAGTAAGAGACAATAATGGGCTTGTATCTACAAGGCAGGTAACCATTAAGGTGGTATCTGGAAACCTTGCACCGGTGGTCGTATTAAATGGTGGTGGGACACTATTGCTCGGTCAGGCAGCCAATTTTGATTGCGATGGTAGTTATGACCCCGACGGCAAGGGTATTACCTGTAGCTGGGAGATAACTCAGATTCCAGACTACAGTAATGTATCGATTCCAAATTCATCAACCGGTACATCCTATAGCTTTACCCCCGATATTGTAGGAACCTATATTGTAAAGCTTGTTGTTACCGATGATGATGGTCTTAGCAGCAGCAAGCAGGCAAGCGTTGTAGTAATAAATGGAAATGTAGCACCTGTTGCCGATGCCGGTCAGGATATGAGCTGGCCTACAAATGTTGAAGTCACTCTGGATGGCTCAGGTAGTTACGATCCCAATCCTTCAGATACCTTTAGTACACTTACCCTTACATGGAGTCTATTATCAAAGCCAACTGGAAGTAGCTTGAATATCTCTGCACAGCAGGGGACCACCTTTAGTTTTACACCTGATGTGGATGGAAACTATGTCGTTCAGCTTGTTGTGCAGGATCAGGGAGGTCTTAGCGATAGCGACACAGTGACTATTGTTGCAGAAAATACAAAGCCTGTTGCAGACATTGCAGCTGATATTGGTGGTACACTCTATCATAATTCTGTCCTTGTAACCCCTGGAAGCACTGTAAATATAACAGGCGTTCTCAGTAGCGACCAGAATGGAGATAGTCTGACATACAGTTTCTATCTGAAGTCAAGGCCAAATGGGAGCAGCGCAACACTTTCCGCTGGTGTTAATAGCTATGAGGTAAGTCTACAGACCGATATCGCAGGAAGTTACGAGGTAGGGCTTATTGTAAACGATGGCCAGGTTGACAGTGATGAGGCAACAATAGTTATAGATGCTACAAGTGACAACAAAAGACCGGTTGCAAAGGCCTTTGAACAAAGCGGTAAATATGTAGGCTATCTCGGTGATACCTTTACCCTTGATGGCAATCAGAGCTATGATCCAAACGGCGATGCCCTTACATATTACTGGTCCATTGTATCACTTCCAAATGGTAGCAGCGCATCATTAACTTCGACTTCAGGATCGACTACTTCCTTTACTGCAGATGCCAGAGGTACATACTATATTGCCCTTGTGGTAAACGATGGTCAGGCAGATAGTGATCCTGCTGTTGTGCAGATAAAGGTCATAAACAGAGCACCTGTTGCAGATGCAGGTACAAATTCTTATGCAGATGTAGGAGACCTTATTCTTTTGGACGGATCAAATAGCACAGATCCAGACAACGATACACTTACCTACCAATGGACCTTAGAAAGCACCCCAGACTATAGCAATGCCTTGATCTGGAATCAAAACAGCAAGACAGCCTATCTGTATAATATTGATTTTGAGGGGACCTATGTGGTGCGCCTTACTGTAACTGATCAGGAGGGTGCAGTTAGCTGGGCAGAGAGGACCATTACTGTTGTGAGTAACACAGCAAATTCTTATAATGATCAGGCCCTTTCTTCTGGTGGGAGTACAGGATACTTAAGCCCCTCTGTTATTTATGATAGCAACAATGGAATATTAAAAATGTGGTTTACTGAAGATCAACCTTCTGCATTTGGTAATACAAAGATTATGTATGCAGAATCTACTGATGGCATAACCTGGAATAATGTTCAGTATATTACATTGAGCACTAATTGTGCGCAGTGGTGGTAAAATTATATGTGTAGTCAACCTTCAGTCATTTATGATACAGATACAAATATGTATAAAATGTGGTACGCTGGTGCAGCAATTGAACCTGCAGGAGGAACGTCATATTATTTACACTGGCATATTGGTTATGCTACATCAAATGATGGTATAAATTGGACAGTACAAAATAATGATCAGCCTGTTTTATTCCCGGGTCCTGGTGGGAAAGATAAGGAATCTGTGGCTCATCCTGGTGTGATAAAATTAAATAGTGGTATCTACATTATGTATTATGCAGGTAGCCAAATAAAACCTAAAGATGTATTTTTTACCTACAAAACTGATTGGCAATGGGATATTCTCCTTGCTACATCAACAGATGGAATAAACTGGATAAAAAAGGGTAGGGTTATTCAAAGAGGAGATGGTGGTTTTTACACCGATCAGGGAGTCTTATCTCCTATGATTACCTGGAGTGGAAATTCCTTTAAGCTATTTTATACCGGCATTGATCCTACAGGTATGATGTATGTCTTATCTGCTGTTACAATGGACCTAAAGAATTTCTCAGGTCATAGTGTAGTTGTTACCCCCACAGGAAACGGTTGGAACGCTGATAGTGTTCTAGATCCAACTGTTATATACACAGATACTGGTAAATATAATATGTGGTATGTGGGAGATCAGGGTGGTCAATTCTCAATTGGACTCTTTGTACATCCATAGGATGGGCACAACGATGAAGGTAGTTAAAAAGATGAAAATAGCATATTTAATCTTTGCGATTTCTATAGGGATTGGTTTTGTTATGCCCCAGAATGCAATTAGTAGAACAAGGTTTAGAACAATAAACAAAAGTCATAAAAAATCCACAAACAAGACTACCAAAAAGAAACAGGAAGAAAAAAAGAAAGAGCAAAGCAATAATAAGGGCAAAAAGGAGGAGAAAAAAGGACAGGAGGTAAAAACTGAGGTAATAAAAAATGTGCCTCTGATTCCGCTTGCTCCACTCAAAAAAACGCCCAAAAAGGTATCCAGAAAGATCAAAAAGATCGTAAAGACATACAAACCAAAGGGAAGGGTTGGATTTAAATTCGAACTTGAATCTGGCTACGACAACAACACAATTGATCTTTCTCCAGACGAGCAGCGTATCTTTAACAATGGTCCAAAAGATGCAAACTACTATATTAATGGAACGAAACGTTTTATCATCGATTCTATCGGAGATGTTTACAGCAGGATTGGGACAGGTCTTTTCTTGGAGACCGATACACTTGTAGGCAAAAAGACAGTATTGAACCTCGATTATATGGCATACCTCTATGTAAAAGACTGGAACCTCAATCATCACGATTTCAGTCTGAGTATCGATCAGAATCTCCTTGATAATGTGAGTATGCATTTTGGCGCCTTGTATGGCACAAAGAGACACTACCGTATGGTGAGATATCCAGATCCTGTCATAAATAACGGCCTTACGGGTGGTGGATTCATTGATGCATCATACAGTGAATCGAAGGAATTTGTTGAAGTTGATTACGATATAAATAAAACCATAGGAATTTTTGCAGGATATTCCCAGAAGATATGGGATTTTTCAGGTGCTGCAGATTATCTTGATATATACCTTTCAAGACCGGGCTTTGGTTTTTATCTCCATCCCAATAAAAATATGCTTATAAGGCTTGACTATCGTTTCCAGTATGCAGCAGGTGGAAGCATTGGCACAGAAACCGGTGTTGTTACATCTGATCCGTCATACTTAGGACACTATCTAATAGGACTGTTTCAGATCAAAAATAGATTATCAAAGAATGGCAGCCAGGTTGATCTATCACTTTATGCAAGTGGAGACTATAGGGAATATCTCAGCACAAACCCAGCGGATATAAGTTATTATAATAGATATGAGGTTCTGATAGAAGGTGGTCTTTCACTCGGCTATACCTTTTTAAGAAAGTATAGAGTAGGTATTAACTATGAATTTCAATATAACAGAGAAAATACAATGCCAGAAGGCGTGCTTTTTAACGATCGCTCGGTCTTTGCAAGAAGTTTTTTTGGTGTTGTGTTTGATTATACATGGCAAAATAGAGAATAATAGAAAATTCTAAATGGAGCTGCAAAATGGAAAACGAAAAGGAAAAGACAATATTTTCACAGGTTGGTGAAAAGGAAATCACAGGAGCAATAGTTGAGACATTTTCTAAACAATTCTCACAGTACATCTCATCTGATGTGATAATTGTAGGAGCAGGACCAAGTGGTTTGATGGCAGGTAAGACTCTTGCAAAAAAAAAAAAAAAGGTTCTAATAGTA